>JACMMD010000458.1 GCA_014379235.1 Anaerolineae bacterium | reverse complement strand
TCAATACGTCCTTACATGAACTGCGGGACGTGCGGGGCGTGTTTGCGCGGCTTTGAAAACGCTTGCCAGAACATGCAGGTGTTGGGTGTTATGCGTGACGGTGGTATGCGTGAGTTGATTAATGTGTCGATAGATCATCTGCATCCATCGGCGTTGCTGACGGTGGATGAACTGGCGCTGGTGGAGATGCTGGCGATTGGCGCACACGCGGTAAGACGTGCTCAAATTACCCCCGGCGAAGTGGTGCTGGTGATTGGCGTTGGCCCGATTGGGCTAGGCGTGAGCTTGTTCGCGCATCGCGCAGGCGCGAAAGTGATCGCATTGGACGTAAGCGAATCACGTCTGGCGTTTGCGCGCCAGCAGCCGGGAATCGACCACATCATTGACGGCAAAGAAGACGTGGTTGAACAACTAGGCGCTATTCATCCGCTTGAACTGCCGACGGTGGTGTTCGATGCGACAGGCAATCCACAGTCCATGATGCAGGCGTTTGGCTATGGCGCGCATGGCGGACGGCTGATATTCGTAGGGCTGTTTCAGGGTGAGGTGACATTCAACGACCCTGAATTTCACCGCCGCGAGATGACGCTTTTGGCCAGTCGCAATGCAACGCGCCAAGACTTCGCAACAGTGATGGACGCGCTGGAAAGTCGGCAGGTTGATGTACAGCGTTTGATTACCCATCGTGCCGCGCCGGAGCAGTTAGTGGCTGAGTTCCCCGGCTGGCTTGAGCCTCAGAATGGCATCGTTAAGGCGATGCTTTCCTTTGTATAGAGGATAACTAAGATGCTAAAACTTGAAAACTATTCTGTCTACGATGAGTCGGTTGTGGAGCAGGACGGCACGACCTACTTTGCCGTGAAGGACAATGCAACCGGCGAGAAGAAACTGGCCGTCAACGGTGACACGGCGGGCTTCGTGGGCGAACGCAGCGGCGATACCTTGATCGCCGCGCATACGCCCGAAAATGCCAACACGCTGCGCGAACGGCTCTTATGGCTGCGACCCGTCGCACTCGGTGTGAAAACGTCTGCGGGATTTGGAGATCGGCTTGGCGTGGCCACTCCCGGCCACGTTGAAGCGGTCAGAGGAACAGGTGTCGCGCCGATCTTCGCGCAGCAGTCTGTCCGCGAGAATACGCGCATCGGGCGAACGCCGCAGCAGGTGATGGACGATGCCATGTGGGGCGTGTTTCAAGCGGGCTGGCGTGATGACTGGGGCGCGGATGCCGATCATATGAAGGTGATCGCGGACGTTGAGCCGTTCGTGAACGCGGACTACACGTTCTTCACCATCGATCCCGGCGCGCACGTCGATAATGCCGCTGACAGCGACGATGACGCCACACTGCGTACAAAGGTCGCGGCGCTGCAATGGGACACGCTGGAAAGTTCGCCGGAAGCGCTGCATGAACTGTACTTGAGGACGTTCGCGCTGGATAGTTTGACGCTGGAATTTGATGAGCGCAGCATCAACAAAGCGGCGGCTAAATATGCCGGAGCGATTGCACACACACTTCAGATGGCGCAGCATCTCCGCAGCTTAAAAGGAGATGCCGCGTTCGACCTCGAAATGTCCGTCGATGAGACCGATACTACAACTACCCTGCACGAGCATTTCTATATCGCCAGCGAACTGCGGCGGCTCGGTGTGAGTTGGCAGAGCCTTGCGCCGCGCTTTGTGGGGCGCTTTGAGAAGGGCGTCGATTATATTGGCGACCTTGCCGAACTCGAAGAAAACATCGCCGGACATGCGGCCATCATGCAGCACTTCGGCAGTACCTACAAACTCAGCCTGCACACGGGTTCGGATAAGTTTGGCGTGTATCCGATAGCGGTGAAACACGCGGGCGGGCGCGTCCATCTCAAGACGGCGGGCACGAGCTACCTCGAAGCGCTGCGCGTGATGGCGGTGGTCGAGCCGGAATTGTTCCGCGAAGTGCTGGATTTTTCGCGCAGCCGTTTCGAGCATGACCGCAAGAGCTACTACATCTCGGCGGTGTTGGACAAAGCTCCTGCATCGGCTGATCTGAGCGACGCGCAGCTACCGGATTTGCTAAACCAGTTCGATGCGCGGCAGGTGTTACACGTCACGTTCGGCTCGGTGCTAGATAAGTACGGGCCGAAGTTACAGCAAATGCTCCGTGACTACGAGAGCGAATATATCAGCGCGGTTAAGGCGCACTTTGACCGTCACCTCGAATCTTTTGCGCGTAAAGGTTAGCCAACGATGCCCAACAATCCCTTTGACCTGACCGGAAAAGTAGCCGTTATTACAGGCGGCACGGGCGTACTCGGCTCGGCGATGACTAAAGCGCTGGCGGGTGCTGGCGCAACGGTTGTGCCGTTGGCTCGAACAGAAGCTAATGCGAAGGCGCTGGCCGATGAGATCACGGCGACTGGCGGCATGGCGCTGGGTATCGCGGCGGATGTGCTAGACAAAGCCGCGCTCGAAATAGCCCGCGAAGCCGTCATCGGTGCATATGGCAAGGTCGATATTTTGCTCAACGGCGCAGGTGGCAATCGCCCAGAAGCGACAGCCGTTCCCGGCCAACGCACGTTCTTCGATCTGCCAGAAGAAGCGTTGCAGTGGGTGTTCAACCTGAATTTCACGGGCAGCATCATGGCCGCGCAGGTGTTCGGCAAGCCCATGACCGAGCAGGGGAGCGGCGTTATTCTGAACATCTCGTCAATGGCGGCAGATCGTTCGCTGACGCGAGTGCTGGCTTATGGCGGCGCGAAAGCCGCGATCAATAATTTCACGCATTGGCTGGCAGTGTACATGGCCAAAGAACACAGCCCGAATATCCGCGTCAATGCGATTGCTCCCGGCTTCTATCTCGGTGAACAGAATCGTTTTCTGCTGATCGACGAAAAGACGGGCAGCCTCACACCTCGTGGCCAACTCATCATCGATCATACGCCGATGGCGCGCTTTGGCGTGCCCGACGATTTAAGCGGGACTCTGTTGTGGCTGGCATCGGATGCCTCGCGCTTTGTGACGGGAATCGTCGTTCCGGTGGATGGCGGTTTCAGCGCATACAGCGGAGTTTAAGCACTAGCCATTAGCCGACAGCGATTGGCCAAAAACGGGTGATCTTTGCATCACCCGTTTTTGTTTCAGTGTCTTTGTTTCAAAATCTCTTGACAGAAAAAACCAATTACGATATAGTACACAACGAATTACCGCATACGATTGCATAGCGGGAAATAGATATTCGTATAAAGAAGTTTAGCCTGCAATATTTCTTTGGAAATCGAACTATATGCCCCCTTTGTTAGAAGCTGTCGGTATCACCAAAGCGTTTCCCGGCATGTTGGCGCTGGATAACGTGCGGCTTGATTTGCAACCGGGCGAAATCCACGCCGTGATGGGCGAAAATGGTGCGGGCAAATCGACGCTCATGAAAATCCTGTCGGGCGTGAGCATGGCCGATACAGGCGAAATCCGCTTCGAAGGAAATCGCGTTGCGCCGACGACCCCGCGTGAAGCGCTGATGCTTGGGATTGCTATCGTGCATCAAGAACTGAGTCTTGTTCCCACACTAACCGTTGCTGAAAACATTTTTCCCGGACGCCTACCAACGAATGCCTTTGGCATGGTGCGCTTCGGGCAGCTTTTCCGGCAGGCGGGTGAAGTGCTGGAAAAGCTGAATGTCGCGGTTGACCCTCATGTGCTCGTTGAAACACTGTCCATCGCTAACCAACAGCTTGTCGAGATCACCAAAGCGCTGTCGCTCAATTGCAAAGTGTTGATCTTAGACGAGCCGACTTCGGCATTGACCGATCACGAGGCCGATATGCTGCTGGCCTTTTTGCGACGGCTGGCGGCGGACGGCGTGGGCATTCTGTACATCAGCCATAAGCTCAAAGAGATTTTTCAGGTTGCAGACCGCGTAACCGTGCTGCGCGATGGTAAATACGTGGGTACGGAAGTTATCAGTGAGACGACACCTGACCAGCTTATTCGCATGATGGTCGGGCGCGAGCTTGGCGATATGTATCCCCCGAAAAATCAGCAAGCAGGCGCGCCCTTGTTCGAGGTGCGGAACTTGCGGCTTCCCGGCGAAGAAGAATTCAACAGCTTTCAATTGTTCGAGGGCGAAGTGTTGGGCTTCGCGGGGTTGATCGGCTCAGGGCGCAGCGAATTGGCGCGGGCGATCTTCGGCGCAGAGCCAAAAGCTGAGGGTGAAATCTGGCTGTTTGGCAAACCCGTGCGGATTAATTCGCCAAAAGATTCGATTGCGCTGGGCATCGGCTATCTGCCGGAAGACCGCAAAGCCGCCGGATTGTTCCTTGAGATGAGCATCAAGCTGAACGTCGAGGCGGCTGTCATCGAAGCGGTGAGCAGCGGCCCGTTCGTGGCGGGCAATAAAGAGCGCGACCTTGCAAGGCACTATGTCAATCAGTTGAACGTGAGTACGCCGAGCATCGAACAGGAAGTACGACGTTTGAGCGGCGGCAACCAGCAAAAAACGCTGGTGGGCAAGTGGCTGGCCATTCAACCAAAAATCTTGATCGTGGACGAACCGACTCGCGGCATTGATGTAGGCGCGAAGAAAGAGATTCACTTTCTGCTGCGCGCTTTAGCTCAAAGCGGTGTCGGTGTCATCATGATCTCGTCGGAACTACCGGAAGTATTGGGCATGAGTGACCGCATATTAGTCATGCACGAAGGAGCAATCGTCGCGGAGTACAATGCGGCGGACGCTACCGAAGAAAAGATTATCCGTTCTGCCAGCAGCCATAAAGGTGAGTAGATCGTTCATGGAAGGGACAACGCCCATTAGCACTTTACCAGCAAGAAATATGCTGCACCCTCAACCGGGTTTCATAGCGCGCCTGCTGCGAGTGCGCGAATTCGCGCTCATCGTGATGATTTTGGTGATTGGCGGGGGGCTGCATCTCATTACGGGGCGCTTTTTCACGACACCGAACTTGAACGCGATTAGTCTCGGCTTTGCGACATCGGCCATTATCGTGTTCGGCATGACGGCGGCCCTCGTCTCCGGCGGCTTCGATCTATCGGTAGGCTCGGTGTTTGCAATGGGCGGTGTCACGGCGGCGCTGGCGCTGCGGGCAGATATACCCATCCCTCTCGCCATGCTGTGCGGTGTGGGCGCGGGTGTCGCCGCCGGAATCGTCAATGGTTTCTTGATTACACAGGTGCAGATCAACCCGTTCATCACGACGCTCGGTATGCTAGGCATCGCTCGCGGTGTCAGCCTCGCCGTCACCGAAGGCTCACCGCTTGCCGAACTGCCAACCGAGTTCTTCGTGTTCGGGCAGGGGCGGGACATTCTCGGCATTCCCAACCTGATCTTGATTGCTTTAGCCGTCATCCTCATTGGCGATATTTTGATGCGCCGTTCGTCGGCTTTTCGCCAAATTTATTATGTGGGCGGAAACGAAGAAGCGGCGCGACTGTCCGGTATCAACGTGAACCGTGTCAAGTTCGGCGTGTATATCCTGTCCGCGAGTCTAGCGGCGTTCGCGGGAGTGCTGTCGGTTTCGCGCTTCACGGTGGCCGATCCCGGCACAGGCGTAGGCGAAGAACTGCGTATCATCGCCGCGTGTATCATCGGCGGATGCAGCTTACGCGGCGGCAAGGGGACGGTGGTCGGCGGCTTACTGGGCTTGATATTCGTCGGGTTCATCAACAACGGCATGATTCTGCTGCGTGTGCCAGTTTACTGGCAGCAGCTTTCAATGGGGGTTGTACTGCTGCTGGCGGTGGGGTTCGATACCCTGAGCCAGCGCTGGCAGATCAGCTCACGAGGTAAAAAGGCCGGCCCTGCAACCTCGTGAAAGTTATGGTTCGTTGTACTCATACAGGTTTGATAAGGAGATTGAAAAGTGAATAGACGTGATTTTCTCAAACGCTCAAGTCTGGTGACTGCTGCCGGGATGCTGGCATCTCACGGTGTCAGTTTGGCGAAGGCGCAAACTGACCAGACTTACTACATGGTGGCCTTCCTGTCGGGCATCGACTACTGGAAGGACTGCGCTCGTGGCATGATGGACGCTGCGGAATTTCTCGGTGTCGAGGCTGTCTACACCGGAACGCCAGAATACGACATCACGGCGGAAGTGCGCGTTCTCGAAGAGACCATCGCACAAGAGCCAGACGGCATCCTGCTGACGGTCATCAACCCCGAAGCCTTGCAGCCGACGATTGACAGCGCGATTGACAGCGGACTACCGTTGGTCACGTTCGACGCGGACTCGCCGTTGAGCAAGCGCTATTCGTTCCTCGGCACAGGCAACTATGCGGCGGGCGTCATGGGTGCGCGTTACATCGGGCCGCTTTTGAGCGCGGGCGATCAAGCCGCCGTTATCACCGTACCGTCGCAGGGCAACCTGTTGGAGCGCACACAGGGCTTCCTCAACACGCTGGCGGCGGAATACCCGGACATCATCACGGGCGACTCGTTCATCATCGACAACCAGAACAGCGCGGAAGGCGCGGCGACGGGTCTATCGGCGCTGCTGCAAGCTGAACCGAACATCAAGGGCGTGTTCAGCACCAATGCTTTAGCTGCCATCGGTGCGGCTCAGGCACTGCGTGAAGCTGGCATGAGCGCGGATGTGGCTCACATCGGCTTCGACTATGACGAAGGCACGCTCGACCTGATCGACAGCGGTGAACTCGGCGCGACGTTGGCGCAGGGTACATGGCAGATGGGCTTCTGGGGCCTGATGTTCGCGTACATGGTTCGCAACGAAATGATCGAGTCGGTTTCTGACTGGCAGGCCGCAGGCATTTCGCCGCTGCCGCCATACGTCGATACTGGTGTGGTGGTCATCAATCAGAGCAACAGCCAATACTGGCGTTCGGCGGAGTAGTTCTATAAATGGGATCGGGCAGAGGTGGTGAAAGACACCTCTGCCCGATTTTCTTAAAGGCTGTGATCAACCTTGATTAACAGTGTAGCTCACTCACATTGCGTCATGCAAAACTTAACTTCTTAAGGAGAGGGACTACCATGTTTGGGCACTACCTGAACCGCAGCCGTGCATTGCGCGCTGCCAACCAATCGCTTACGATCTTAGCGCTGTTTGCGCTTTTGCTACTCATGGTGAATATCGTTATGGCTGATAGCACAATTGAAGTACGACCCTATGGCACGACGTCGGGTGGTGAGGATGTCGATGAATACACCCTGACCAATTCCAATGGTATGGAAGTGAAGATCATCACTTACGGCGGCACGATCACGTCGGTGCGGGTTCCAGATCGCAGCGGCAATTTCGAAAACGTGACGCTCGGCTTCGATAATCTTGAGGATTATCAGACGCGCAGCCCGTTTTTCGGCAGCATCACCGGACGTTATGCCAACCGTATCGCCAATGCGACATTTGATCTGGACGGCGAGACCTATACGTTGGCGGCCAACAACGGCGTGAATACGCTGCACGGCGGCGCTCTCGGTTTCGACAAGGTGGTTTGGGCAGCCGAAGAAGTTGAAGGGGATGGCGAAGTCGGTGTGCGCTTTTCGCGCACCAGCCCCGACGGAGAAGAGGGCTATCCCGGCAATCTGGAAGTGAGCGTCACCTACACGCTGACTGACACCAACGAAATCCGCATGGATTACGAGGCGACGACGGACGCGACGACGGTGGTTAACCTCACCAATCATGCCTACTTCAACCTCGCGGGCAACGGCGGGGGCAGCATCTACGATCATACGCTGTGGATCGACGCTGACCGTTACACGCCTGTCGATGCCACGTTGATTCCGACGGGTGAGCTTGCGCCTGTTGAGGGCACGGCGTTCGACTTCCGCATCCCCAAGCCGCTCGGGCCGGGACAGCGCTCGTCCGAAGAACAGATCGTGTTAGGACGCGGTTACGATCATAACTGGGTGCTGAACCACGACGAAACCGATGAACCTGTATTGGTGGCGCGCATGTCCGAGCCGACGAGCGGACGTTATCTGGAAATCTGGACAGTCGAACCGGGACTCCAGTTCTACGCAGGCAACTTCCTTGATGGTACACTGGTCGGCTCTAGCGGCGGGCTGTACCGTCAAAGTGATGGTTTCGCCCTGGAGACGCAGCACTTCCCTGACTCACCAAATCATGCGGATTTCCCATCAACGGTTCTAGAACCGGGTGAGACCTACCAGACGACCACGATCTATCGGTTCGGGGCGGCCTAACGCGGCCTGACGAAACGGCGTATATTCAGGGCGAGGGCCGTCCTCGCCCCTTATAAAACAAACAAGGTGATGCAATGCGCGTAGTGATAATCGGCGGTAGTGGTCATGTAGGAACCTATCTCGTCCCGATGCTGGTCGAACGAGGTTACGAAGTTGTTAACCTCACACGCGGCAAAAGCGAACCCTACGTGCCCCATGCGGCGTGGAAATCGGTTCAGAATGTGGCCGTTGACCGCGAAGCCGAAGATCAAGCGGGGACGTTCGGCCCGCGTGTGCGTGACTTGAAGCCCGATATTGTAATTGACATGATCTGCTTCAAAGAGTCCAGGGCCAAACACATTGTCCAGGCGCTGCGCGGTCAGGTTCAGCACTTTTTACACTGCGGCACGATCTGGATTTACGGTCAGAGTTCTCAAGTGCCCGCTAAAGAAGATCAACCGCGCCGTCCATTTGGCGAATACGGCACTCAAAAAGCGGCGATTGAAGCCTATTTGCTACGTGAGGCACGTCTGAACGATTTCCCGGTGACGATGCTGCATCCGGGTCATATCGTCGGGCCGGGCTATGCGCCGCTCAACCCGCAGGGGCATTTCAACCCGGACGTTTTCGCCCGTATCGCACGCGGCGAAGAAATCACGATACCCAATTTCGGTCTCGAAACTGTGCATCACGTCGCGGCGGTGGATGTGGCGCAGGCATTCATGCAGGCGATCAATCATTGGGCCGCCAGCAAAGGCGAGATGTTCCACACGGTTTCTCCGGCGGCGCTCACTCTGCGCGGCTATGCCGAAGCGGTGGCGGGGTGGTTCGGACGCGAGGCCAATTTGCGTTTCTTGCCCTATGAAGAATGGCGGGCGACGGTTACGCCAGAAGAAGGGGCGGCGACGTGGGAACATATCGCCCGCAGCCCCAACGCCAGCATTGACAAAGCGCGGCGTCTTATCAACTATCAGCCGCGCTACAGTTCGCTCGAAGCGATTTACGAGTCGGTGCAGTGGCTGATCGACAACAAGCGAATCACGATATAGCTACGTCGCTA
>JACMMD010000457.1 GCA_014379235.1 Anaerolineae bacterium | reverse complement strand
CCGACATCAATCCCTTCGCCAACTGAAATCGTGGTCGCAACCAACACCTCGGAAGCGCCGACTATTCCGCTTCAACAAGCCGACGTGCTTGCCCCATCGGCGACGCCAACGACAGACCCCTCAGTCATACAAGTTGAGGCCAGTAATACGCCGCAGGCATCGGCCACGTCCGCGCTGCAACAGCCGCCAACCACCGCTCAGTCACAGAGTCTATCCGGTTCGGGATCAAACCCACCGCAAAGTGTCGTTCCCGGTGAAATCCCCGCGCCGCTCATCGGGCTGGTTAGCGATATGGTGCCTGTCGTGAGCGGCACTTTCCAGATGGGCACGACTTCGCAAGAAGTGGCCAATTCGGTGCGTGAATGTGTCGATACTTGGGGCGGCGCGTGTACGCTGGCGATGGGCGAAGACTCTGCTCCGGCGCATCAAGTGACCATTGACCCCTACCAGATTGAAACCACCGAAGTCACCTATGAACAGTACATCGCCTTCCTGAACTTTATGGGCCCCAACAGCCACCGTAACGGCTGCGATGGCCAGCCGTGCCTTGCGACTCGCAACGAAACCGACGCCAGCAATGTGATCTTCGACAGCGCCAATTATGACGTACAGGATGTGTTGAACCAGCATCCTGTCGCAGGCGTGACGTGGTACGGAGCGCGGGCCTACTGCGAAGCGATTGGCCGCCGCCTGCCTACCGAAGCGGAATGGGAACGCGCGGCGCGTGGTCAAGAAGGCTATCTGTATCCGTGGGGCAACGAGTTTGACACCGAACGAGCCAAGACCAATCGTCCGCAGGATGCTCCGGTTGGCGCTGTGCCAGTCGCCTCGTATCCGACTGGCGCGAGTCCCTTTGGCGCGCTGGATATGTCCGGTAACGTGGCCGAATGGGTCAACGACTGGTATTCACCGAACTACTACAGCCAACCAGAAGCGCGGGCGTTGAACCCACAAGGGCCGCCCGCTGGAACTGAGAAAGTTGTTCGTGGCGGATCGTGGGATACACCGCCATTTTTCTCGCGCACCGTGCATCGCCAGAGCTTGCAGCCCAACGATCAAGCGCTGTGGGCCGGTTTCCGTTGTGCCGCCGCGATTGACGCGGAAGGCGGCGGCGCTGCGCCTGCAAGCAACAACAGTCTCCAGAACTTGACGATTGGTGTTGGTACGCCTGATCCGTCTACGCTTGGCGTGACAGGTGAGGAAACCACAGCCAATGCCGCGCCGACACTGCCGCCGCCACCGACACAGGCGACGAGCGGCGGCAATACATCGCCCATTGCAACGCTGTCCGCTGGATAGCGGCGCAGCACAGCGCGGCCATAACTTCACTGTGAATCAAAAGCGCCCTAATCAATGGGGCGCTTTTCAATTGAACCACGAGTTTTCAGTAGATAGTAATCAGTTTTCAGTATAAGAGCCGCTTTTCCCACGACTGATAACTGACCACTGATAACTATCCTTCCGGTTCTTCGTCGTCGTAAGTGATATGCGTGTTGTGCGTCAGATGGCGCTGCGACGGATAGAACATGGTCAGCAGCGCATAGGCTTGCGTGTTCTCGCTAAGTGTGCCTTTGCCATCATTGATGTGGCTGTACTCTTCGACCAGTTTCCACAGCTTTTCGCGCAGTTCGAGCGCTTGCTCTTTGGTCAGCGAAACTAAGTCGATAGTCGAAAATAGACTCTGGTGCTTCTCGGCGTTTTCCGACAGATCGAGGACGCCGGATTGGACGCTCTCGATGATGTCCTCTTTGGTTTCATCCAACATGCCGGAGAGGGCGATGTTTAACCCTTCGCTGCCAGTCGGTGATGTCGGCGAAAGCAGCCCCGCCGACGTGCGAATCGAGCGGGCGCTGGTCTGGTAGCGCTTCTCGATGATGCCGGATACGATGCGAGTATCGACCACGCGAATAAGGCCATGTTCTTCGAGCAGGTTCACATGATAGTACAGTTTCGTTGGTGTCAGGCTCAGGCGCTTGGCCATCTCCTTAACGGTCAACGAGTCGTGACCCAACAAGGCTAACACGCGCATTCTCAGGCGGTCAGCCAGCACTTTCAGTGTATCTAGATTGTTGACGAAAAATACGTCGTCGGGCGCGGGATATGGAGAATTTGAGTCGGTCATCTAACTAACGTGCTCTGGGTACAGGTAAACTGCCCCCATTATACACGTTCTGCTGCTGGTAGGGGTACGATAGTCGCTGTAACCGCCGTCCGAGTGCTTCGAGCTGGCGGCCTGTCCACATTAGGATGCGCCAATGTGCTGCGACAGATCGTGTAAGCGGCTTGATCGAACGGAGCAGGCGGCTGTTTTCTGCGCTACTGAGCATGTCCCGACGGTATTCGCGGCTGAGTAGATATTCACGGTAAGCGGTCATTGTTTGCTCTCCTTGACTGCCATTCAAATAACTTTGAACGATAGAAGGAATTATAATGGAATTTCTTTGGGCTGTCAAGAAAAAGTTTTGACGTTTGAATTAATTTTAATGATGCCAGATTATTGTAGAAATGCTAGCGCTGGCATTTCTATTGGGAGCAAGCACTACGCGGAACACGCACCTCGCGGCAGAAATTCGTCGATGCAAGCGCCGATCTCATCTGGATCAGTGAAAGTTTCATTACAGTAAGTGAGTACACACAGGCAGATTTCAATAGGGGATGTTCCGGTACACTGCGGGCCTTCGTTAACTTCGGCGGGTGGAACTTCTCCGCCGGAGATCGGGCCAACGGGTTCGCAGAACTTGAACTCCATCGTGTTGGTTTTGCCCCACTCATCGAAGCCCGTGAACTGAAACTTAATGATGCCGTCTTCTTCTTGATCCGCGAACACGTACAGGAACGACGGGCCATACGAACCGGGTGCAGTGATGACCT
>JACMMD010000456.1 GCA_014379235.1 Anaerolineae bacterium | reverse complement strand
TGACCTCGAAACGATGATGGGCGAAGCGGCTCAAATAGCGCAGGCTTGCTTGGACGATAACTACGCCAGTATGCAGTAGTCGTTTATTTGTCTCCGGTAGGAGCATGATATATCATGCTCCTACCATCTATTTTTCTTAATGGAATTTCCCACGATCAACAATATGACACTCCCTTCTGATTACAACGAACGAGTTTATGCGGGCTGGCTTGGCAAGGTTATCGGGGTGCGTTTTGGCGCGCCGCTCGAAAACTGGACGTATGAAGACATCCGTGACAATCTTGGTGAATTGACGGGATACCTGCGCGAAGATCAGGGCAAAATCTTCAAGCCCGACGACGATACCGCCGTGCCGATGATACTGGTACGGGCGCTGGAAGATTATGGCCCGAATGCCAGCGCTGCTGATATGGGCGAGACGTGGCTCAATTACTTAGGCGATCAACACGGGACGCTGTGGTGGGGCGGTTATGGCGTGTCCACCGAGCATACGGCTTACCTCAACCTCGTGGCGGGGGTGAGTGCGCCGCGTTCCGGCTCGATTGCACAGAACGGCGCGGTCATGGCGGAACAAATCGGCGGGCAGATTTTCAGCGACATTTGGGGTTGGATCGCGCCAAATGACCCGACTCGCGCTGCTGATTTTGCTGAGAAAGCGGCATCGGTTTCGCACGATGGCAACGCTATTTACGGCGGGCGTTTTATAGCGGCGTTGGTGAGCGCGGCATTCTCCGAGCGTGACCCATGCAAATTGATCGACATCGGACTGGCGCAAATTCCGGCGGACAGCGAGTTTGCCCGTGTGACTGGCGCGATGGTCGAGTGTCACGCGCAAAACCCCGACGATTGGCGCGCCGCTTACGCCCATCTCAAAGCCAACTTTGGCTATGATCGCTATCCCGGAACGGTGCATATTATCCCGAATGCGGGCATTGTGGCGATTGGCTTGCTGTTCGGCGGCGGTGATTTCTCGCGCTCGATTCAAATCGCCAACATGGGCGGCTGGGATACTGATTGCAACGTGGGCAACGTTGGCGCGATCATGGCTACGGCGCTCGGCTTGGGCGGAATCGACGCGAGTTGGCGAGAGCCGATCAACGACGTGGTTGTTTTGTCGAGCATCATCGGCACACGCAACCTGATGACCATTCCGCAGTGCGCGGATTTATTTTGCGCGTTAGGTCGTCGATTGCAAGGCGAAAGTGCAGAATCACGCCCGCGTTACCACTTTGAGCATTCTGGCTCGACCAATAATTTCTCCGCACGCGGCGATAAAGGCCGTCCGATTCACCAGCAGCAGTCGGCGGTAGGCGCTGATAAGACACTGCAAACTGCTGTTCGCAAGCTCAACAAGAAGGGCGAGATTCGCGTATTCACACGCACTTATTATCGCCCCAAGGAACTGAGCGGCAATTATTATGAGGCGTGTTTTACGCCGCTCATCGCGCCCGGCCAGACGATCACAGCGCGGGTGTATCAGCCGGAAGGTGCGCCGGATGCGATTAAAGCGGCGCTGTATGTCCACGACGATAACCATAACGAGGATCACCAAGCGACGGGCGAAACACTGACTCCCGGCACATGGCACACATTAACCTATCGTGTTCCAGAGTTGAAAGACGCTTGTTTGTCGGAAGTCGGTATCGTGCTGCGAAATCTCGGTGAACTGTGGGAAACGGGTTCATTTCATGTCACCAGCCTCGACTGGTCAGGCGCTCCTGACTACGAAACCACGTTCGCCAAAGAGCGTGCCGAATCGGGCGGCATCAGCCAATGGACGCGGCTGCGCGGTTATTGGCGGCTGGAAGACGGTGGTTATCACGGCGGCGGGCCGGGCCTATGCGAGAGTTATACGGGCGATATTCGCTGGACGGATTACGTTGTTGAGGCGGAAATCGTGCCGCTTGCAGGTGAATATCATCAGGTCAATGCGCGGGTGCAGGGCGGGCAGAAGAGCTATGCGTTTGGACTTGCGCCGGATGGACATATCGCGCTGTATAAGAAAAACCAAGTTTACATCGCTGTGGCCCACGCAGATTTTGCGTGGGAGTATGGCGTTCCTTATCGTCTCAGACTGATCGTTTCCGGCGATACGTTGAAGGCGACGATTACCGCACCTGATGGACGTTCGCAATCGCTGACGTGGCGTGATGATTCTCCGTATCGCAACGGCCAAATCGGCTTATCGACGTGGCATGGTGGGCACATGCGTTGTAATTGGCTGCGCGTTCGCCCGCTTGAGGACTAAACACTATGGCGCGGCTGCATGAGTATCAAGGCAAACAAATTTTGCGGCAGTTCGGCATCTCTGTGCCGAAAGGCGCGGCGGTAGATACGCCGAATGCGGCCCGACTCGCTGCCATCGACATCGGCGGGCCGCTGGTCATCAAGGCGCAGGTGTGGGTAACGGGTCGCGCCGGACAAAACCTCATTCACTTTGCCGACAGCGCCGATGAAGTGGAACAGATCGCACAGGATTTAATCGGGCGAGAGGTCGGTAACTTCCACGTCGAGAAGATCATGATCGAGGAGCGCGTGAAGATCGAGCGCGAGTTCTATCTCGGCGTGATTGTCGATGACAGCGCCCGCGCTCCGGTGGTGATTTTCAGCAGCGTGGGCGGCACTGGTGTCGAGGACATCGCTCACCAGCATCCCGATAAAATCGCACGAATGACCGTCGATATTAGCGTCGGGCTGCGCGAGTTCGAGGCGCGAGATTTGGCGCGGCAGGCTGGCATCGAGGGTAAGCTGCTGCTGCAACTGGGCGCGTTCATGCCCAAATTCTATGCGGCGGCGCGTTCATACGATGCGCGTTCGGCGGAGATCAACCCGTTAGCGCTGACTGAAGGCGGCGAACTGCTGGCGCTGGATGCGCGGTTTACGGTGGACGATTACGCCGTATATCGCCATCCCGATTTGGGCATCGAGATCGCCCGCGAGTTTGACCGCCCACCGACGGAACTCGAAAAAATCGCATGGGATGTCGAGAAGAACGACTATCGCGGTACGTTCTACTTCATCCAGATGGAGCAGGGTTTCAGCAAGGGCGAACGGGTCGTCGGCTTTCACGGGTCGGGCGGCGGCGGCAGCATGATGAACATGGATGCGCTGTTCGCTCGCGGCTTCAAGATCGCCAACTTTGTCGATACCAGCGGCAACCCGCCAGCAAGTAAGGTATATCGTGCGGCGCGCATCGTTCTCAGTCAGCGCGGCATCGACGGTTACTATGAAGGCGGCAGCGGAGTCGCCAGTCAAGAGCAGTTCCACACTGCGCGAGGGTTGGTCAAGGCGTTTATGGACGAACCTCTCAATATTCCGGCGGTGGTGCGTTTGGGCGGCAACGGCGAAGCGCAGGCGATTGCCATCATCGTACGCGCAAATGACGCGGGCATGTTTCCTGCGCCAGTGATCGCGTTCGGGCGTGACGAATCGCCGGACGTG
>JACMMD010000455.1 GCA_014379235.1 Anaerolineae bacterium | reverse complement strand
TTCGACGAACATCAACGTCTGCGGAAACGCTTCGTGCTCGAGATAGTTTTCGGCGAAGCCCATGTTGATCTGCACCGTCGCGCCGCTGTGCATCCGTAGGATGATACTGGCGATGTCCTCGCCTTTGATGTCGCTGTGAACCTTCTGCGTGTGGCAGTACAGGCTTGACGCTTCACCGAAGAAGAAGCGCACAAGATCGAGCGTATGGCTGCCCACGTCGGTGATGATAAATTGTTCAAGTTCTCTCAAGGACGGCTGGTTGACGAACACCGGAAAGCCGCTCACCATATCAAACCGTGCTCGAAAGGGCCGCCCGATCTGCAATTCGTCTAACACCTGTTTGACGTAACGCATCGGCGCTTGCCAGCGAAAATTCTCGTGGACAAAAAACGGAACGCCCGCTTGATGGCAGGCCGCGACCATCCCTTCCGCCGACGCTAATGTCAGAGCCATTGGTTTCTGGCAGATCACCGCCAGATTGTGCGCCGCCGCCATGCGAACAAACTGCTCGTGTGTTTCGGGGCTGGTGATGACATCCACGAAGTCGAGGCGCTCACTTTTCAACATGGTTTCAGCGTCGTCGTAGACCGCTGGGATGCCGAACTTTTGCGCCAGCGCTTCGGCTTTGGGGCGCATACGGTCACAGATGGCGACACATTCCACGCCGGCGATGCTTTCGAGTTCGTTCCAGCCCGCAAGCTGATAGTTCGACCAGAAGCCCGCGCCGATGACGGCGAAGCGTAGGTTAGACATAGCGGTTCTCCCGATGCTGCGCTAAGAAGATTTTTCGGTGATGGCGCGAACTTCTTTCATGACGTTTTCCGGCTCGAATACCTGCTTCCAATCCGGCTTGATGATCTGCTCCATGCCGCGTTGGGCGGCCAGCTTCGCGCCGTCGGAGAACTGCACGTTGAGGAAGCCAAATAGAATGGCGATGTCGATATTGATGTGACCGAGCAAGAAATCTCGTGCCGCTTCAAACGGGACGCCGCGCTCGACAACTTCATCCAGAGCTTCGCGGATAACCATCATTAGAGGGATGGTCACGGTTTCGACCAGCGCGGGTTCAAGCAGGGCCATTTGCTCGACGGTGACGCGGTGGGCGTTCATCACTGGCGCGAACATCTGGCGCGCAATCGCTTCGCCCTGCGCGTAATGTTCTTCCGGCCCTTGCAGCAGCGCACACACGATATTCTGCTTGGCGATACCGCCGAAATAATCGGTTCGTGCGGCGAGGTCGGTTTCGTCGTTATATACGGGCGGGTGACAGGGATGGGTGATGAAATAGGTGATGTCGGCGCGCGGCGGCAGCTTGCCACTATGCGGCGCGGCAGGGTCGAGGCCGATGAGCATCGCGCCAGATTTCATTTGCGGCACAACTTCGCTGGCGATTTTGCCGATCAACAGATCAGGCACAGCTAGAATAACCACATCGGCGGTTTGCGCGGCTTCGTCCGCGTTAGCTGCGGCGAGGCCGCTTTCACTGAGGCGCGCTTGTCCGGCTTCGCTCGGTTCGACAAATAAACCTTCGTAATTCTGATCTTGGCTGATCGTGCGCGCAATCCTCAGCCCGATTTTCCCGCCAGCGCCAAACAGCGCGATCTTCGTCATGTGTCGTGTCTCCTCTAGAGTGGCTGCCTCAGCCACAATGTATGTTCAAGGGATTGCATATTGTATGCAATCTTTGTCGGAAAAAGTTATCACTAATGATTTCTGGTATTTTAACCCATTGTCGGCGGTGAAGCTATGTTTTTCGCTGCATGAGGCTTGGGGTCGATGGTGGCCCGAAACTGACCTTCAAGGCATCAGAGAGTTCGGCACCTGCGCGTACCACCATCTCAGCGAAGCGCGGCACACCGTCGGCGGTAACACGGATCGCCGGCCCGGAGATACCAACAGCGGCTACACATCCACCCGCGAAGTGAATCGGCGTGGCGATACAGCGCACTCCTTCGTTCAATTCTTCATCGTCAAGCGCGAAGCCTTGCGCTCGAACGTGCGCCAGTTCCGCGTCAAACTGCTGGCTGTCTGTGATCGTTCGCTTGGTAAAACGGGGGAGTTCTTGCGGTAGATCAAGATCGCTAAAGGCTAACAACACCTTACCGAGAGCGGTGCAGTGCAAGTGCGTCGTGCGACCAATCCCACTGACCACACGCAGCACAGCGTCGGTTTCAACGTCGTCAATCACGTAGACACCGCCAAGCATGGGTACGGCGATGTGCGCGCATTCGCCCGTTTGGGCAACAAGCTGCGTTAAGATGGGCCGCGCCATATCCCGTAGTCGGTTATGACTGAGCGGCGCGTTCTGGCTGAACATCGAAAACTTGGGGCCAATGCGGTAGCGGCGGCTGCCAACAGCACGTTCAACCCAACCATAATGGGCCAGCGTTTGCACCAGACGGGATGCGGTGCTTTTGTCGATTTGAAGCCG
>JACMMD010000454.1 GCA_014379235.1 Anaerolineae bacterium | reverse complement strand
TTCGTTGCCGTAGCGCATCATCTCTGCCAGCGGCACGATTGCCGTGACGATGCTGCGCACGCCCTCGTTGTCCATGCCCTGCACGCGGGCGCGCCGGGTGTTCAGGTCGCCCATGATGTCGCCCATCATGGCTTCCGGCACGGTGATTTGCACGTCCATAATCGGCTCTAATAGCACAGGGTTCGCTTCTGAGAATGCTTCTTTGAAGGCTTCGCGTCCGGCGATCTGGAAGGCGATGTCTTTCGAGTCTACCGGATGTTCCTTGCCATCGAACACCACCGCCTTCACGTCCACAACGGTAAAGCCAGCGATGACGCCCTGCGGCAGCACCGAGCGAATGCCCTTTTCAATCGAGGGGATGAACGACTGCGAGATCGACCCGCCGTAGATTTGCGTCGAATACTCGAAGCCGCCGCCGGGGTTCGGCTCGACACGCAGCGATACCTCGCCAAACTGACCCGCGCCGCCCGTCTGTTTCTTGTGGCGATAGGTGGCTTCTTTGACTTTCGTAACCGTCTCTTTGTACGGCACTCTGGGCATCCCGATGTCCATGCCCACGCCGAGCCGTTCGGCGCGCTTAATGGCAAGGGCGACATGCTGCTCGCCCATCCCTTCGACAATCGTCTGCTTGGTGTCGGGGTCTTGCCGCCAACGCAGCGTTGGGTCGGCTTCACTGAGGCTGGTCAGCAGCGTTCCCATTTTGGCGCTGTCGGCCTGTGTCTTGGGGGTGACAGCCACCATGTACAAAGGCTCAGGAAATTCCGGGCGTGAAATCTGGAACGGATTCTCTTTCTTGCTGAACGTATCGCCCGTCTTGGTGTCGTTGAGCTTGGCTACTACGCCGATGTCACCCGCGTGAAGTACCGTCGCTGGCGATTGTTCCTTGCCCCTCAGTGTCAGCAGTGTACCGAAGCGTTCTTCGAGGCTGCGAGTGGCGTTCCAATAGCGGTTATCCGCCTGCATATGACCGGAGAATATGCGGAAATAGTTCAACGTGCCCACGAAGCGGTCTGTCGTGGTCTTGAACACATAGGCCGCCAATAGGCCATCGTCGGTTTGCGGCTTGAGCAGGAAATCTTTCTCGCCATCAGGCCGCACAATCTGAACACGGCGCTCCGATGGCGGCGAGGTATAGACCACCAGCGCCTCTAACAGCGGCATCGTGCCGACATTCTTCGTACCCGACGTGACGAACACGGGAACGGTTTTCAGTTTATCGTCGCGGGCGGCAAGGCGCATTCCATCGCGGATTTCCTCAGATGAAAGCTGCCCCTCTGCGAAATATTTCTCCATCAACGAGTCTTCGGCTTCGGCTGCCGCTTCGATCAGCGTCAAACGTGCTGCCTCTGCTTCCTCGACCATCTCAGCGGGCAGGTCGGAACGATCTTTGCCGATTCCATAATAAGCTTTCATCGTCAGCAGGTTGACGACACCTTTGAAATCTGCCTGCTGACCAATCGGCAGCATTACCGGAATAAATTTATAGTCGGGGAAACGTTCGCGCAGTTGATCCATCGTGCGCTCGAAGTTCGCGTTGTCACGATCCATCTTATTGACGGTGATGATGATGGGCTGCTGGTAGGCTTCGGCATATTCCCACGCCAACTCCGTGCCAACTTCGACACCGGACACCGCATCGACCACCACAATCACCGAGTCCGCCACGCGAATGGCGTTCTTCACTTCACCCTGAAAGTCCGTATAGCCGGGGGCATCCAGCACATTAATTTTATGCCCCTCGAACTCTATCGGCACGAGCGCAGTGGATAAAGAAAGCCCGCGTTCACGCTCGTCGTCGTCCCAATCCGAAACTGTATTCTTTTCTTCAACGCGGCCCAAACGTGTGATCGCGCCGGTGTTGAACAGCAGAGCTTCGACGAGGGATGTTTTCCCCGCGCTCTGATGTCCCACCAGCGCGATGTTCCTCAGCTTGTCAGTCGTATACTCTTTCATAACCAAAACTCCGTTAAAAAAGCATTGTGTATAGTCAATTACCGACAGGCAAATTTTAAGACGCGGTTAAGCGCTTGTCAAAACGCCGCGTACTGTGCCGGAATATGATATAACTTCGAAATTGCGTAGATGCGGGCAAGGCATGCTTTGCCCCTACTGGAAAATGGCTAAGGGCTAACGATGGACGAGCATCAAGAAATCTGGGGCTTTTTAGACCGCCACCTCACTGCAATCTTCAATGGTGATTGGGCCACTTATGCGACCACCACCGCCGCCGACCTCTCGCTGTACGAATATTGGATCATCCCGCATCGCCAAGATGGGCTGGACTTCCATAAGTTTATGATCGAGAACCGCTGGACAGGCAAAGTGGAAGCGCAGCGCTACGATCTATTCGAGAAACGCTGCCAGCGCTACGGTGATACCGCCGTCGTCACCTATACGCTGATGCTCAGTCAGGCGGGCGAAAGCGGGATTCGCCATCGCACCCACAATGAAAGCCGCACCATCGTCAAAATCGACGGCGAATGGCGCGTGGTGCATGTGCATAAGTCGCCGTCATCATGGCCGTTGTCCGGTGATGGTCACTGATAACTTGTAAAGAAGTGTAAAAATTCTCAATATAGTTGCCAGATACCGATAATTGAGAACAAACCCAATTGACCCCCTTTACGAATCATGCTAGTATGACTTTATCGTTTTAAGTAAGGAGAAACTCCGATGATCTATCAGCCTCGTGAAGAAGGCCAAGGTCTCGTTGAGTATGCGCTCATTCTGGTGCTGGTCGCGGTAGTCGTGATCGTCATCTTGGCGCTGCTTGGCCCGGCTATTGGTAACAT
>JACMMD010000453.1 GCA_014379235.1 Anaerolineae bacterium | reverse complement strand
TTGATCGCAAAGTGGCGGACACGTTGGGCGCGGTGGTAGGCGACACGCTGCGTATCAATGGCGCGAACGCCGACTTTACGCTGCGCGGCATTGTCGCTACCGAAGTGGAAGTGACCGACCCCGCATCCGGCCTGTTTGTGGCCTTGTACGGCTTTTACTATCTGGATCGTGAGGCCATTCAATATTTCGAGAACATCGCGCCGCAGACCGATAAGCTGTATTTGAGGCTGAGTGACCCGACGCAAACGGCGGAAGTCAACCGCGCCTTATTGACTGCGTACCCCTATCTGACGACAACCACCATCGACACGCTGCGGCAGAACAACGAGGCGCTCTCAGATCGCATCAACCAGTTGGTGACGGTTGTCGGCCTCGTCTCGCTGCTGCTGGGCAGCATCGGCATCGTCAACACCATGCAGGTGATCGTCCGACGCCGCACCGTCGAAATCGCCGTCCTCAAGACCATCGGCTTACAGGCCGGCGAAGTGACGATGTTGTTCCTCGTTGAAGCCTTCATCATGGGCATCCTCGGCAGCTTGGCGGGTATCGCACTCGGCTGGCTAACGACGTTCCTCATCAAAGGCGTGGCCGAAGCGGTGGTCGCGCAGGCGCTTCCGTTCCGTATCGCGCTGATGCCTGTCGTCAACGGCCTGATTGTCGGCACACTCGTCACCACGATTTTCGGTTTCCTGCCGACGCTGGCCGCGGGACAGGTACGACCCGGTGTTGTCCTGCGCCCCAACGACACGATCATTCCACGTGCCGGATGGCCGCAAACGCTGTTGGCGCTGCTGGTCATCATCTTAGCGTTGAGCGTCGTGACGGCCATCATTCTCGGCAATTTTTCGACGGCGTTGGCCCTGACGATTGGCGCGTTTATAGCGGCTGGCATTCTGGTGCTGCTGCTTTCCGCCCTCATCTGGGTCATCGGGCGCTTCTTCCCATCACTGGGTATCGTTGACCTGAAAATCTCGCTGCGGCAGATGTTGGCCGGACGCACACGCGGCGCAACCACGCTGCTGGCGCTGGTCGTCGGCGTGTTTTCGCTCAGCCTGATTACCCTGTTTGCCGATACGATTTCCAACACGCTGTCATCGGCGCTCGGTTCGGCGGGTGGCGGAAATGTCATCGTCGCCATCAGCAACAGAACCGCGATTCCAGCAGTGACCGACGCTTTGGATATAACATCGGGCGTCAGCAGCTACGAAGTCCTGCAAAGTTACGCTGGCACGCTGGTTTCGCTCGAAGCACCCGATGGCACAGTCTTGACCCGTGACGAGCTTAAGGCGCGCATCGCGGAGAACTCGACCCTCAGTGATGCGGTTGCGGCGTTTGGCGGCGACGTGAGTGAACTGGATGAGGGGGAGCTAGGGCTATCTCCGCTTGAGCAGATGAACGGACGCGATGTTAATTTGCCAGCAGCAAATCCGATTCTAATGGGCCGTGGTTTCAGCGAAGCGGATACCGCCAATCCGGTCATCGTTTTTCCGAATTCGACAGAAGTGAACGACGCTCAACTTCAAGTTGGCGACAAACTTACGTATGCCTTCGGTGAAGGCACGGATACCCAACAGGTCACGTTTGAACTGATCGGTCTTAGCGAGCGTCCGGCAGTGATTAGCCCGACGGCTGGCAGCGGCACGCTCATTCCGCTGGATGCGCTGCCGGAGAGCGTCCAACCGAACAGCATTCAGGTGGCGGTGAACATCGACGCGGAGAGTATCGCAGAGCTGCGCCGCAACCTGAGCAGTGTACCGGGTACGTTCGTGCTGGAAACCGCGATATTTGCCAAGCTAATCACCGGACTGTTGGCCACCTTTAGCGCCTTCCCGACAATGGTGGCGCTGCTTGGTTTGATCGTCGGCGGTGTGGTGATCGCCAACTCAGTTGCGCTGACGACGATGGAACGGCGGCGCGAAATCGCCGTGATGAAAGCGGTGGGCTTGCAGCGCGAGCGCGTATTGGGAATGCTGCTGCTGGAAAATGGACTGATGGGTTTGATCGGCGGCTTGATCGGCGTCGGCTTAGGGCTGTTGATACTGACGTTA
>JACMMD010000452.1 GCA_014379235.1 Anaerolineae bacterium | reverse complement strand
TCCAGTAAGAGTCCAGGTTGTCGGCTCCTGGAAACCGGCAACTCATTCCAATGATAGCGATATCTGACATGCGCATTTCCAATCAATTATGTTGCAAGGTACGAGATCCAACTGTCTCGGATAAGTACTGCGCGAGCGCTACAATATTCGGGTAGTCCCAAAATAGGGTAGGAGCCAATTCGATGTCCAAGGCCGTTCCGAGTTCACCAGACAATGTTACTGCCGACATCGAATCCAGCCCCAGCTCAGCGAATGGCGCTTCCGAATCGATTTGATTGAACGCAACTTGTTTTTCCTTGGCGATTACCTTTGTGAGCCAGACCACCATTTGGTTAAGCGACGAATTAGTAGGTATCGAGATATGCATAGTGAATCCTATAAAAATGATTAATGTTGTAAATCAAAGTCAGCCAGTGGCTAACGCATACGGAATCCGCACCAATCCAAAACGCTCGCTGTCACTCACGCAACGGTGAATGGCATCGATAGCAGACTCGTACCGTGTGGCTTTGGCCGGTCGCATGCGCAGGGTCTTTTCCAAAATGCAAACCAGCCATTGTCCCTACCAAATGCCGGATATATGCTTACCTCGTTGGGCGCGGGGTCATCGTGTTAGAGGCAGATTACGCACAAGCTCAGATCACTTCTCACAGATCATGCCATTCTGCTTATCGCACCTCGTCTAC
This sequence comes from Anaerolineae bacterium, assembly GCA_014379235.1. Lineage (GTDB taxonomy): Bacteria > Chloroflexota > Anaerolineae > Aggregatilineales > Phototrophicaceae > JACMMD01. The sequence goes on along the minus strand of JACMMD010000452.1, from coordinate 4,269 downwards.
CGGCGTCGGCCAGCGGTGAATCACCTCTAGCGAGCCGTCTATCAACCGATTACGAATTTCGCTGCGTTGAATTTTTCCGCTCGAAGTTTTCAGCATGCTCCCTGGGCGCATGAAGCAAATAACTTTAGGGGCGACTCCAAACTCCGTACTTAACGCAACGGCAATGCTCTTGGCCTCGATATCGAAATCAGTATTGCTGCGTGCTGTGCGTTCCACTTCGCAAACGAGCGCTAGTCCTTCTGTCATGCTGCCGTTTTCGATAGAGATTGCCGCCGAATGCGAACGGCGCACGGCATTGCTGGTACTTTCCGCTATGGTTTCAAAATCATGGGGGAAATAATTTTTCCCGCCAATAATGATGAGCTCCTTACAACGCCCAGTAACGAATAGATCGCCATCCCTGCAAAAGCCAAGATCACCAGTGCGCAAATATGTCTTTCTGGATGCATCGCCGTCAATACTTGCTCCGAAAACGTCACGAGAGACATCCTCGAGTTCCCAGTAGCCGGCTGCCACCTGCGGGCCGTTGACCCAGATCTCGCCAATTCTGTTCGGTTCACAAAGTTTTCGTGTTTCGGGATCGACGATCCGCAAGTCGATATTCCGCGCTATAGCGCCAGCGCCGACTACTGTAGTCACTTTCGTGTCGGCGTCCGAAACGCTCGCGATCACTACATTGCCGATATTTATGGCAGCGCGGTCGAGTGTGATCAGTTGCGCGCCGTCGACTCCTAGCGATCCCGACACGAATAAGGTAGCTTCGGCTAGCCCGTAGCATGGCAGGAAGCCTTTAGAATCGAATCCATATCTTTGAAAACGCGTAGCAAAGTTCGACAGCGTTTGAGCACGAACCGGTTCAGAGCCACAAAACGCAACCTTCCACGAACTCAGGTCGATTCCTTCCAATTGCTCATCGCTCAGCTTACTGGCACAAAGGTCGTAGGCGAAATTGGGGCCGCCACTTCGGACGGCGCGATATTTGTGGATCGCCTTCAGCCAGGAAACCGGGTGCTGAAGAAAAGTAAACGGAGACATGAAGACATAGGGAAATCCCCAAAAAAGGTTCTGAATTACGCATCCAATTCCCATGTCGTGATAAAGAGGCAGCCACCCCACAGTGCAGCCAGACATATCGCTTGTGAACGCTTCAGAAATAGATTTTTGATTAGCCACCAAGTTGGCATGGGTAATTACCACACCTTTAGGCGTGCCAGTCGAACCGGACGTGTACTGAAGCAACGCGATATCGACAAGATCATCTTCATTAAATTGGCAGTCACTCCCCACATCGGTTTCAATACTATCCGTGCATAAAATATTAATATTGCCTTGCCAATCGGCGCTGTCCTCAATAAGTCCCTTTACTCTGGAGCTTTCTGCAGTGGTCGATAAGATGACGCGAGGTTCGCTATCTCTGAGAATAGAAAGAATCCGGGGTACATGTTTCTTATTGGCTGGCGGATAAACAGGTACCGCCACCACACCCGCTATTAAACATCCCAGAAACGCTTCGACGTAATCGAGTCCGGATGGATAAACAAGAAGCGCCCGCTGATTTTTTTCGCATCCCTGCGATTTGAGACTCTGTGCAATGGAGGATGCTCTGTGCAAAAGTTCACTGTAAGACAATGTCTGATCTTCCAGGCTCTTATTCTTAACGAAAATAAAAGCGGGATCATCGGGCTTATCATTGGCATGCTGCCGCAGGGCGTGAATTATGCTGTTCCGCAAATTGGAAGCGTTGCAAGGAATATTGGTCGTATTCATAGAGGGCTCGTAAGTTTATTTACTACCAGGTGCTTCTAACGCCCTGTGCCATAGTTGCTCCCGTCCGAAAATCGAAAGCTCTTTTTTAACTACCTCAACAAGTTATCAATTCTTCATGACCGCAGCATGAATTGGACTTACCTAAAAATCCTTGAGTTGTAACGAGTTGTAAATATGCGTCAATGGCGGATCAATAAAGTACCGAATGCGATCAGGGAAGTACCCCCGTGCCCGGTTTAGTTGACAGTGCATTCCGCGGTACAACTCCCGTGCGTCGCCGAATCACCACCCACGAACAGCGTGGCCAGCCACCAGGCGAAGATCAGCACGGCGAGTTTGACCATCAGCCACCCGGCGTCCACCTGCTGATCCAACAGGTAGCTGTTGCAGATGCGCACCGGTGCGGCGATGTAGAGCCAGCCGAGTACGGCCAGCATGCTGATGAAGTTGGTCCATATGAAACCCCGGCCGAGAGGCGTGAGCTGCTTCCAGGCCAAGGCCAGGGGCAGTCCGACCAATATGGGAAGGCTGATGAATTTCGCCCCCTCGGTCAGCGGGTTCGCCAGCGCGGCATCCAGCGCGCGCGGCAGCATCCAGTAGCTCGAGGCGAAGATCGCCAGTACGACGCAGGGAATCGGGCCGCCCGCGGCGCCAAGCAGCCAATCCTGGCAGCGCTCCGGCAGCAAGCTGCAGACGACGATGCCGGTCGCCACGAGCAACGGAATCTGCACCAGCATGTGGGTGCTCATCGTCGCCTCTAGCAAGGTTCGCGAGACGGGTGTCGCGAGGTACAGGTAGAGGGCGCCGAGGCCGAAGTTGGCGTACCGGGCTAGCGGCATTCTCAGAGCCATGTGACGATTTTCTTGGCAAACGAAATGGGTTGATCGATGTCGCTGATCTGCGCCAGTTTCCCGTCGCGGCCGAGGAGATGGATCGCCGCGTTATGCTCGAATCCGCCCAGTCCATCTGGAATCACGACGATGCCGAAGGCTTCGAGCAGGGGCTTGATATCCGCCTTGCTGCGCACCCGCGCGATGCGCCAGTGCGCGCCGTCGGCACCGTAGGTATGGCCGTATGCCTTCAGGCTGGTCGGATCGTCCCGCTCCGCATCGAAGCTGATGCTGAGCAGTGCAAAATCACGCCCCAGCGCTTGCTGCGGGACGTGATCGCGGATCTGCCTGAATGCCATGCCCAGGCTGCGGCAAATTGTCTTGCAGCGCGTATAAATGAACTCCACCGCCAGCAGCCGCCCCTGATAATCCTGCAGGCGGAAGGCTCGGCCGTCCTGGTCTTCGAGGACTGTGGCGGGCAGAGTTCGTGGCGAGCGCAGGATGTCAACGCGGCGGGCGGTTTCGGCCGTGAAGGCAGCGAGACCGTCGGTGCCCCACCAGAACACGCCGATGCCCAGAAGGGACACCAGCATCGTTGCTGCGAGGCTGAGTTTCATACGGCCGCGCTACGCACCAGGTTGGTCCGCTGGTAGTCGCGGCCTGCCCGCCCCAGGCAGGCGAGGAAGCGGACAATGAACAACAGCACGCAGGCGATCACCAGCATTGCGAAGACCGAGGCGACGCGGTCATACGGAATCCACTCGGGCAAATGGGCCGCATAGCGGCGCGGCACGCTTTCTTTACCTGAGTAGAGGAAGCTCAAGGAGAGGCCGAGCGAGCCTATCGTAAACCCCCAGAATGCGGCGCGGTCGAGCAAGCTGTCTTGGTCATCCCGGTAGTCCTTGCCGAGGTAGTACATGAAGCCGAACACCATGGTTATCATGCCGAGAAGCAGGTAGGTGTGAAAGTGTCCGGGCACCCACAGCGTATTGTGCATCACGTAATTGACCGTAATCGTGCCGTCGATAAACGCCGGCATGGCGCCAGCCGCCCAGCCAAAAACTGACAGGAACAGCAACCTGGAGCCCATGTCCCAGCGGATGCCCGAACGGTAAACGAGCATCAGGGCGCCATACCCGGTGACTACCAGGATCGGAATGGTATTCAAATAGCTGATCACCTGGCCCATGATCAACATCCATTTCGGGAAAGCGAAGTCCATCAGCAGGTGGTGCGGGAAGATGAATATGACCATGAGCGCGGAAGTCGTCCATGAGGCGAGGAAAACCTTGTTCGACATCCATGGGCGCTGCGCGTAGCGCGGCAGGATTTCATAGACCGCGATCACGGCCATGTAGATGGTGGCGTTTATGAATATGTGGCCGAACATGTAGATCATGCCCTTGGCCAGCAGTGGATCGATGGCGAAGCTCGGGACGTAGAGGTTCACCAGCATCATGGTCAGGATGCTGGCACCTGCCACAAGGCCGACGATGTTAACGATGGTAGCCATGGCGCTGGCGACCACCGTGGGCGGCGGAGCCTTGCCGTCGTCGTGGCCGAACAGCTGCGGCCAGCCGAGCGCGCGCGCGAAGTTGCCGTAGCGGGCGACGATGGCGCGGGCGATGTCCAGGTGCATCAGGAGGAAGCCGACGCCGATCACCAGCAGGCC
>JACMMD010000451.1 GCA_014379235.1 Anaerolineae bacterium | reverse complement strand
CCGTTCCCCAAAGTCGAGACCACGCGCCGCGTCGATAACGATGGCAGCCGCTATTTCGGCCCGTATGTGGCCATGTGGGCCGTGCAAAACACCCTGCGAACCCTGCGCCGCGCCTTCCCCTACCTGACCTGTGACCGCGTAATCACAGGCAAAGACGAGCGCGCCTGCCTGTTTTTCGACATTGGGCTGTGCAACGCACCCTGCATCGGCAAGGTCGATCAAGAGCAGTACCGCGCCATGATCGCCGAACTCATGGACGTGTTGAGCGGCAAAACCGATCCCGTCGTCAACCGCCTGACGAATGAGATGAACGCCGCCGCCGAAGCGCTGCAATTCGAGCGCGCTGCCACCTTCCGCGACCAGTTGAAGGCCATCGAATACATCACCCACCAGCACAAAGCCGTCGCCTCTACACTTGTCGATCAAGACGTGATCGCCCTCGCCCGCGATAACGGCGATGCCGTTGTGCAAATCCTGTTCATCCGCAACGGAAAGCTCATCGGCAGCGATGCGCGTATGTTGGACGGCGCGGAAGGCGAACCGGACGGTGAAGTTCTGGGCGAGTTCATCAAGCAGTTCTACAGCGACGCGGGCGAAATCCCGCCGGAATTGATTTTGCCAACTCCTGTCAACGTCGAGGAAACACGCATCATCGAGCGCTGGCTCAAAGATAAGCGACACGGGCAGCGTTTCAGTATCACCGTGCCGCAGCGAGGGGCCAAACGCAGCCTGCTCAATGTGGCCGAAGAAAACGCAAGCGAAGCGCTGCGAATGATGAAGGCGCAGTGGGAAGCCGATACCATCCGGCAGGAGTCCGCGCTGGGAGAGCTGCAAACCGCGCTGAGTTTGCCCCGCGTCCCTAATCGGATCGAGTGCTACGACATCAGCACAACGCAGGGAACAGCCATCGTTGCCAGCCGTGTGATGTTCGTGCAAGGTGTCCCGCGCAAAGCTGAATACCGAAAATTCAACATTCGCACCGTCAGCCATTCGGGGTCAGACGATTACCAGTCCATGCGCGAGGCCCTCACTCGGCGCTTCAATCGTTGGAAAGAAGCAGCAGAGAACCCGCAGCCCTTCACTCCCGGCGGCCAAGACCGTGACGAAACGTGGCGTTTGCTGCCCGACCTGCTGATGGTCGATGGCGGCAAAGGTCAGCTTGGCGTGGCGATTGAAGTGCTGGATGAGTTCAAGTTGTTGGGGCGCGTTCCTCTTGTATCGCTGGCGAAGCAGTTCGAGGAGATGTATCTTCCCGGCAATCCGAATCCGGTTATCTTGCCACGTCGCAGTCCGGCGTTGTATCTCGTCCAACGCATCCGCGACGAGGCGCACCGCTTCGCCATCACCAGTCACCGCCAGCGCCGCACGAAGATGGGCATGGCCAGCCGCCTTGAAACGCTCGATGGCATCGGCCCGACGAAGCGTAAGGCACTGTTGAAGGCGTTCGACAATTCGATTGACGCTATTCGTAACGCCAGCCTCGAAGAATTGATGCAGGTGAAGGGCATCAATGCGGCGTTGGCAGCGTCCATCAAAGAAAATCTGTGAAAATCTTCTAAGATAAAGAACTTATACGGGAGCATTGAAGTTAGCAATTTAAGGTCTTTCACAGGTTCAATTCAATAAAACTTATAAAAATTTTCGCGCAGTGGCGTATCGGCATAGTAGAATACGAATGTACTATTCGCCTCCATCGTTACAATACGTTATACTTGTATTAGCTTCTCATTAGCCGAAATGAAATTCCGACAATGACAAGACTCCTTATTATTGACGACCAAGAACTCAACGTTCAGTTGATGCATGATCTACTCGAAGATGCAGGCTATGAAGTCCTGAGCGCGGTAGATGGTACGACTGGCATTCAAATTGCACGGACGCAGCAGCCCGACATGATTATCTGCGACATCTCGATGCCCATCGTCAGCGGCTATGTGGTGCTCGAAACCCTCCGCGAAAACCCAATAACAGCCTCGATTCCATTTGTGTTCCTGACCGCCCATACCGACCCCAGTTCGTGGCGAGAGGGTATGGAACTCGGCGCAGATGATTATCTGACCAAGCCATTTAACCGCAAGCAGCTTTTGGCAGCAGTGCGCGCTCGCTTGGATCGCCAGCGTCCTCACGATGCCAAGCCTACAGATCCTAATCCTAAAGGGAGCGACAGCACCTCGGACGTATAGCGCCGTATCAGCACAGCCGAGATGTTAGGCATGTTTAAGAAGCTGCCATCCGACTTCGCCAACCTTGCTTCACGATGACTGCCTCAGTCCATGCCCTGCCCACATGCAAGTTGAAAGCCTGAATTACTGATGAATGTATTTAGTTGGCAGACCATTGACATCATCATTACCATCGTCGTCAGCGTCATTTCGGTCTATCTGGCCATCTACGCTTGGGATCGCCGTGATGTGCCGGGAGCATTATGGTTTGGAGGTCTGCTGCTCACCGTCGCGTGGGTCAATGGCTGGTATACGCTGGAAGCTGCCGCCGGAGATGACCTCGCCGCTTATATCTCGTTCAGTAAGTTCGAATACATTGGGCTGACGCTTGTGCCCGTGTTCTGGCTAGGTTTCGCGTTGAGCCTGAGTGGTACGGAACGCCCATACTCGAACCTGCTGTTGGTGGCCTTGTTGGTCATTCCGCTGATTACCGTTGTGCTGGCTTTCACCAATGACTTTCACGGGCTGATCTGGAAATCGGCTGAGTTTGATACTCGCGCCGCGCCGCCGATTTTCATCGCGGAGTATGGCGCGGGCTTCTGGATATTCACCATCTACTCGTACATTGTCTTTCTGGTCGGCAGTGTCATCCTCATCGGGCGCGCCTTCGGCACATGGCGGCTTTATCGTACACAAGCGATCTTGTTTCTGGTCGGCACGGCGCTGCCTTGGATCAGCAATCTGTTCGAGATTTTCGATATTGCCGTCATTCCCGGGCTGTACCTGAACGCGATTTTGCTCGGCGTGACGATGGTGTGCTTTGCGTTCGCGTTGTTCCGCCTGCGGTTGCTTGATCTGGTGCCGCTCGCCTATGAGTCCATTCTCAATCAGGTGCCTGAAGGCGTGATCGTGGTCGATATGCAAGACCGCATCGTGGCGCTCAATGACTACATGCGCCCTTCTCTCGATCATCCTGAAACCGATCCCATTGGCCAGCCGATAACGGCAGTATTTTCTCGCAGCGCAGGTGATTTCAAATCACTGCGCGGGCTGTCGGACTATCGCGGCGAACATGAAGTGAACAATCGGGTGATTGAAGTCAGAATCTCCCCTGTCACCAACAAACACAATCAGCAGCGCGGACGTTTGTTCATCATTTCTGACATCACCGAACGGGCACTCGCGCAGCGTGAGCAGCAGATATTCGCGGAAACCTTGCGCGATATTGGAAGTCAGCTCAACAGTACACTCGACATGAATCAGGTTTTAGCGCTGATCGCGGACAGCGTTGACCGGCTTGTGCCGCATAATCACGCCAATATTATGGTGGTAGATGCCGACGGTTACACGACGCGGGTGCGCCAGCACCATGGTTACTCTCCCGAAGCCGCCGCACAGTTGCAGCAAACCGCGTTTGATTACCGCACCTATCAAACGTTTGCCAAAGCAGCGGCGGACAATGTACCAACGATTGTTACCGATACCGTCAGCGACCCTTCGTGGCAAGTGATCGCCGGACTAGAAGATGTCCGTTCGTTTGCCAGCGCCCCGATCCGCGTCGATGGCTCGGTCATTGGTTTCATCAATGTAGACAGCATTATGCCGGGAACGTTGAAACTGGAAACCGGAAATCGACTGCAAATTCTGGCCCAGCAGGCCAGCATCGCCATCAAAAATGCGCGCTTGTACGAACAAACCCGCCTTCAAGCTGAGGAGTTGCAGCGCGGCTTTTCGGCCCTCACGGTGACACAGCGCGTCTATCAGGAAATCGGTTTCTCATTCAACGTCAATCACCTGCTGGAAATCGCGCTAGACGCCGTACTACGTTTGTCCCGCGCCGATGGCGGTTTCGTCGCACTCATGATTGTCGATGAACTGCGCGTCGTTCACAGCTACGGCAGCTATACGCAGGAATCACTGGCGCTGATTATCAAAGATCAGTCGGGCATTATCCGCCACTCCATTGACAAACACGATACAGTCATCCTGAACGAACCGGACGAGATCATCTCTGCCTTAGAAGGCACAACCGCGCAAATCGCCCTACCCTTGTTCGCGGGTGATAGCGAAGTGTTCGACAACCTGTACGGTATCATCGTCATCGAGACACGCCATTCTGAACGCTTTACCGACGAGCGTTTCCAACTACTGAACCTGATCTCAGATCGTGTGGCTGTGGCGCTGGCCAATGCGCGACTATTAGAAACGGTGCAGGCCCGCGCCACCGAGTTACAAGGT
>JACMMD010000040.1 GCA_014379235.1 Anaerolineae bacterium | reverse complement strand
TTTCTTGCGCCATGCCCAGCGCGGGCATCACGACTTCTTTTGCCACGAATTAATCCTTCGCCATAAATAAGGCTGTCCGTAGGGGCGCAGCATGCTGCGCCTCTACAAATAACCATTCGCGCTAAGGCAGGCCAGCGCCGCCGTAATCGACGCCCGTATAGTCAATGTTCTTGTGCGATTCGGTCTCGCGTGTGCCTGCCAGCGGACCCGTTGCTGTGTAATATTTCACGCCCGCAACCATGAGTTCTTCCGCCGGAAAGCGCGTCATCACCTCGCAGCCATCTTTGGTGACGACTAACTGCTCTTCGATGCGCGCCGCAGACCAGCCATCCGATGCTGGCCAGTAGGTTTCCAGCGCAAACACCATGCCTTCTTCAATCATCTGTGGGCTGTCGAACGAAACAAGGCGGCTGAAAACGGGTTTCTCCCAGATGGCCAAACCGACGCCGTGACCATATTGCAGCGCGAAGCACGACTCTTCGTTGGGAAAGCCGAATTCCTGCGCTTTGGGCCACAGCTTCACGACATCGGCGGTGGTAACACCCGGCTTGATGGTGTTGATGGCCACGTCGAGGTAATAACGGCAGCGCTTGTAGGCTTCGACCTGAGCCTTCGACGCGCTGCCCACCGCGAACGTGCGGTAATAGCAGGTGCGATAGCCCATGTAGCTGTGCAAAATATCGTAGAAAGCGGGATCGCCGGGGCGCAGAACGCGGTCACTGAAAATATGCGGATGCGGCGAACAGCGTTCGCCAGAAATCGCGTTGACGCCTTCAACATGCTCCGAGCCGAGTTCATACAGCACCTTGTTGACCAGCGCGACACATTCGTTCTCGCGGATGCCGGGTTTCATGAAGCGGTACAGTTCTTCGTAAGCGGCATCGACCATCATGCAGGCCATGTTGAGCAGCGTTTGTTCGTCCTGCGTTTTAATCACGCGCACGTCCTGCATCAACTGTTGGCCGTCGACGATTTCGAGACCCTCTTTTTGCAGTGCGAACAGCACCGGCAGTTCAATCACGTCCACGCCGACGGGTTCTTTGTGCAGTCCGCGTTCTTCAAGCTCGATGCGGATTTTGCGGGCCACATCTTCAGCGCGCAATGAGTCGGGGGGCATCGCGCCGCGCAGCGTAGAAATGCCCGCCCGCGAACGGCCCTCGCCTAACCACGGCGCGTGCAGCGTGTGATGCTTGGCCGCCGAGCCGAAATCCCAATTGATCGGGTCATCGTCTTGCGGAAGCAGGCAGAAACGCCCCAGCTTATCAATCGCCCATGTGCCGATGGTGGTGTTGGTGATGTAGCGGATGTTATTCATGTCGAAGCACAGCAGCGAACCGATTGACGACTGTTTGAGGAACTGCTTCACCCGCGTTAGGCGTTCTGTTCGCAGGCGTTCATAATCGACGCGCTGCTCCCAATCGACACCCATCGTGCCATAGCTTCTGAGTTTCCCCGTCATCGCAGTCCCCCAAATGAATAACTTAAATTTTTCCGCATAGCATCTTGGCCATCTCGCGCACAACGGCGGCGTTCGGGATGGTCAAATCTTCCAGCGCGGGCGAGAACGGTATTGGCACATTCATCGCGCCGATGCGTTTGACAGGCGCATCGAGATAGTAAAACGCGCCATCCGCGATCACCGACGCGAGTTCGGCGGTCACGCCGTACTGCTCGTAGCCTTCATCGACGATGATCGCCCGTGAGGTTTTCTTGGCCGATTCGATCAACGCTTGCTTATCGAGCGGCACGAGTGTGCGCGGGTCTACGACTTCGGCGCTAATGCCTATTTCGTGCAGCATATCCGCCGCTTCAAGCGCGACGTGTACCATGCTGCTGGTGGCCACGATGGTGATATCCTCACCGGGGCGCTTGATGTCGGCCACGCCGAAGGGGATGGTGTAGTCGTCTTCGGGGACTAGACCTTTGATGGTGCGGTACATCATCTTGTCCTCGAAAATGGCCACGGGATTGTCATCACGGATAGCGGTTTTCATGAGGCCCTTCGCGTCGTAGGGTGTCGATGGTATGACGACCTTGAGGCCCGGAATATGACTGAGCCACGCATGAAGCGACTGCGAATGCTGCGCCGCCGAACGCCGTCCCGCGCCCATCGTCGTGCGTAAGACCATCGGCACTTTGAGCTTGCCGCCGGACATATAGTGAATTTTGGCCGCTTGGTTGACCACTTGATCGAGTATCAGCGCGATGAAGTCGCCAAACATAATATCGACAACGGGGCGCATCCCGATCATGGCCGCGCCGACGCCAAGCCCGGTGATCCCCGGCTCGGAGATAGGCGAGTCGATCACACGATCCGGCCCGAATTCTTGCACGAGGCCGTCCAGCACCTTGAACGTCGTTCCGGCTTCGGCCACGTCCTCACCGATGATGAACACTCGCGGGTCGCGGCGCAGTTCTTCGGCCAGCGCTTCTTTGATGGCTTCGCCAAACGTCAAAATTCGGACATTAGGCTCAGGCGTAGACATCTTGACTCACTTCCTGACGGAGTAACTCGACCAGCACCGGCATCGAATCAGCCAGCGTCGCGTGACCGAGCAGCCTCGCCGCCGCCTCGCGATCTTCGAGCGAAGCCACTTC
>JACMMD010000450.1 GCA_014379235.1 Anaerolineae bacterium | reverse complement strand
GATTGCCAATGGTGCGTTGCAATTGAAGAATTTGGTTAGGCGAGAGAGGCGGTGAAGCTTGACCGGTGGCGCTTGCATCGACAAGATAGCGCTGTAGCAAATCATCTGCTTGGGTGTTGGTTTGAGTAGTTGGGCTATCGGAAGAAGGCGTTGTGCGAGTGCGCGTTTCGAGTTTCGGAGTATGAATGGATTTCTTGGCATCCATGTTATCACCTGCGCTGAATGGCTTGGATGTAATCTAAAACGTAACATTTATTTCGTAAGTCACAACCTTTTGGGTGGGACTATAGGAATGTTTCGCATAAATGTATTAATGCAAAGCGTATATGAATTTGACTACTATGTCAAATTTCGTTACGGGGTTGGTATATTATTGGTTACGAAAACTAACAGGGTGTCCAAGTCGACCTGTAAGCCGCATTCTGTAATCGGTGACCATCTCTCTAGCGCCGGAATTGCTCCCGGCGTCATGCAGCACACCCGGCGCTTTTTACGGAACGGGCCGCTCCAATGCGCCTGCTTGGCCTTGCTCCCGGTGGGGTTTGCCTAGCCGCGAACATCACTGCCCGCGCTGGTGGTCTCTTACACCGCCGTTTCACCCTTGCCGGACGATGCAGCAGCAAGCTGCTGTTTCGTCGTAGGCGGTTTGCTCTCTGTTGCACTGTGCCATCGGGTCACCCCGCCTAGCTGTTAGCTAGCACCGTACCCTGTGGAGTGCGGACTTTCCTCAAGCGATGTAAACATCGCCCGCGATCACCCGGTCAACTTGGACACTATTATTATAACAGAAACTAAATTTTGCTTCTAGGCTGGTTCTCCTCTCATGACGTTGTAGGGGCACGATGCATCGTGCCCCTACGCAGGTCGTTCGTCGTGGGGTAGGCGGCGGTTTTTCGGCGCTTGGCAAATGCTCCCGAACGCCATTACAATGGCTCACATCAATTGCAAAAGGTGGGGATAGTGTTGGCGGGGCACATCGCAATCCGTCGCTATCCCCTTATTGCTTGTGGTTAGGGCTTGGCTTAACGTATGGCGACACTCGTAAAACGCTTCACGCCACCGCCGCCGGGACAATGGGCGCGGCGGATGGTCAACTCATGGCGCACGTTCTTCGCTCCCGGCGACCTGACGGCGCTGCTCATCACCTTCGGGCTGCTGCTGGTGCCGATGCTGGCGCTGGAAGCGGCGGGCTGGCCGCTCGAACGCGGCACGGTTCTGCCGATACTGGTGCTGGCGACGCTGTTCGGCTTCATGCTGGCGCGCAGTCACTATAACGAACTGGTGGCGCTGGTCATCAACGGCATCTATGGCAGCGCGATCATCCTCATCATCGCGGCGGTCAACGAGCCGGGTGGCATCGGCACGGGCATCTATGATGTGGTGACGCGCCTCGTGCGCTGGATGGTCGATGCGACGACGGGCGGCATCAATCAAGACGAACTGGTGTTCGTGCTGCTGGTTTCGATGCTGTTCTGTTTTCTGGCATATAACGTCGCGTGGCATATCTTCCGCATAGACCGAGTATGGCGGGCGGTGCTGCCGCCGGGTCTCATTCTGGTGGCCAACAGCATCTATTACACGGGCGAGAAAAACCTCGACCTGTACGTGGCGGCGTTCATGTTTCTGTCGCTGCTGCTGGTGGTGCGCTCGAACCTCGATGCCCGCGAGTGGGATTGGTACGTCAACGGCATCCGTGTGCCGAAAAAGCTGCGCGGTCAGTTCTTCCGCGTCGGGGGGGTGCTGGCGCTGGTGACGCTGCTGGTCGCCTCGAACCTACCGTCGGGCGACCTGCAAGATCGGCTGGATCGCTTTCAGGATTTCCTGCGCTCCGAGCCGCTGACGCAGTTAAGTGAACTGTGGAACCGCCTGTTCACCACCGTCGAGACGCAGGGGCCCACCACCGCCGATTACTACGGCGGCGATTCGCTGCAACTTGGCGGCGCGATTCGCTTAGGCGATCAGGTGATTATGCTGGCTGATGCTCCGCCGGGACGTCGCTACTATTGGCGCTCTCGCGTGTTCGATACTTATGAGGCGGGGCGCTGGACTCCGGCGGCCAATACGCGCCTGACCGACCCCGAATCGCCGCTCGATATTCAACAGCCGGGAGATACGCTGGTCTCGCGTGAGCCTGTGCAGCAGCAGTTCACCATCGGGCTGAACGCCTCGCGCTTGATTTACACCGCGCCGCAGCCGTCGCTGATCGACCTGCCGACGCGCACTGACTTGAGCTACACGGCGGAAGAAGACATGAATGTGTCGGTGATTCGCCCGCTGCAAGTGCTGTATCGCGGCGACACTTACACCGCTACCAGCCTCATGAGTAACGCGACGGCTTCGCAGCTTCGCGCCGCAGGTTCGCAGTATCCCGAATGGGTGACCAGCACAGAAAGCCCTCTGTATCTATACGTATCGCCGTCGATCACAGATCGAACGGTGCAGCTTGCCAACGACATTATCAACAACGCCGGAGCGACTAACAACTACGACAAGGCGAAGGCCATTGAAGGTTGGCTGCGAACGAACATCCTCTACAACGAGTCGATTCCGCAGCCGCCCGCCGGACAAGACCCTGTAGATTGGGTGCTGTTCGACTTTCGGCAGGGCTACTGTAACTACTATGCGTCGTCGATGGTGATGATGCTGCGAAGCATCGGCATTCCGGCGCGCATGGCGGCGGGCTTCGCGCAGGGCACATGGGACGCTGAGAATAACGTGTTTGTCGTGCGCGAACGTGACGCGCATACGTGGGTCGAGGTATATTTTCCGGGCTATGGCTGGATTGAGTTCGAGCCAACCGCCGCGCAAGCGCCGTTGAATCGTGTGGACGATGTGCAGTTGCAACTGCCACCAACGTCCACGCCGATCAACAGCCCGACACCGACGGTCACACCATCGCCTACCGTAACACCGACAGCTACGCCGGGCCAACCGACGCCTGAACCGCAGCAGGGACAGCTTTTCCCGACGGTTACGCCCACGCCGAGTCCGACACCAACCGCTACGCCGGTCATCGTGCCGACTCAGCCGCCGCCGCTGCGACCTCAACCTCGCGGGCCGCTGTCGCAGATTTTGCCAGCGCTGGGTATCGTGCTGCTGGTGCTATTGGTGGTCGTGGTGCTAATCGGTATCGCCGTGTTCCTTTGGTGGTGGTGGGAGTGGCGCGGGATGCGCGGTTATAGTCCGGTGGTGCGGGCCTACGCTCGATTGGAGCGCTACTTGGGCTTGATCGGTATCGAGCTTGGCCGCGACCAGACACCGGAAGAACGCCGCTTACGCATCATCCGCGATATTCCTGCCGCCGAGCCGCCCGTGACGGCCATCACGCGCATGTATACGGTTGAGAAATATGGGCGTGGCCCACAGTACGCTGAACAGCCGGATGTTCACGCCGACGTTGCTGATGAAGCGTGGTCGGAGACGCGCACGAGTATTCTGCGGCGCTGGTTGCGTCGGCTTCTGCCATGGCGGATGAAAGAGTAAGTGAAGTTCTGAGTACCGAGTTCTGCGTCAAAAGGTTCGAGTAAAAGACCGAGTAGGGGCGTTCAACTGAACGCCCTGACAGTCTGATGGCTGATTAGCTGACCGCTAAGAGGGGAATACAGATGACGACGATTCTGGTCGTTGAAGATAACCGGATGATTCGCACGATGTATGCTGCCGGATTGGCCGGATATGGCTACGACACGGTAGAAGCATCGACCATCCGTGAAGCACTGGCTGCTCTGGATAACGGCGATTTGCCA
This sequence comes from Anaerolineae bacterium, assembly GCA_014379235.1. Taxonomy (GTDB): domain Bacteria; phylum Chloroflexota; class Anaerolineae; order Aggregatilineales; family Phototrophicaceae; genus JACMMD01. Next base: position 915 of record JACMMD010000450.1, on the reverse strand, counting down.
GAGGTGGTTCTGCTGGACTTGAAACTGCCCGATGGTCGCGGGCAGTCGGTGATCGACCACATCCGCAACACACTCCAACGCGACGATGTGAAGATTATCGTAGCCACGGCGTTCCCGGTGGAAGAAGCGGAGATGATGGCGTTAGGGGCGGATCGGCTAGTTTCGAAGCCGCTCGAACTACCCGACCTGCTGGAACTCATCAAGTCGTTTAGCCGATAAAAAACGGGGCTTCCATTTGGAAGCCCCGTTTTTGTTGTTTAGCGCTCGTTGATGACCGTGAAGACCATCGGACGGCGTTTGGTTTCGTTGTAGAGGAAGCGGCTGATGGTTTCTTCCAGCCGTTCGCGCCGACGCGCATTGTTCAGAATAGCGCCGCCGCCGTTCGCGCTGGCGGCGACTGCCATCAGCGTTTCGGCGATGTTGTCTTTCAACTGGTCGAGCAGGTCTTCGGCGTCGCGCATATAGATAAACCCACGCGAGACGATCTCAGGCTCGTCTAACAGTTTCCCGGTGCGGCGGTCAACGTTGATCGCCACCATCAAGAACCCGTCACGGGCCAGCGTTTCGCGGTCACGGATGACGGCCTTGCCGATGTCGCCAACGCCGCTGCCATCGACGAACACATAGCCGCCGGGTATACGCTCATCTAAGCGAACGCCGCCGCGTGTGACTTCAATCACCGTGCCGTTCTCTGCCAGCAAAACGTGATCTTTTGGCACACCAGAATTGATCGCTATTTTACAGTGTTCTTTCAGGTGGCGCAGTTCGCCGTGAACGGGTAAGAAATACTGCGGCTTGGTGAGGTGAATCATCAGCCGCATTTCTTCTTGCTTCGCGTGGCCGGAGACGTGAACTTTTTCAATCGGGTCATAAATGACGTTCGCGCCGCGCCGGAACAGCTTATTGATCGTGCGG
>JACMMD010000449.1 GCA_014379235.1 Anaerolineae bacterium | reverse complement strand
CGGCGAGCCGCTGATGCGAGAACTCTACGTAGACACGTTCAGCCTGTTTGCCGAACCCTATACGTTGTTCGGTACTACGGGCGGCATCAATCAATCGGCGTTGGTGACGGGGCTGCTGCTGTATCGCACTTCATTCCAGTTCTTCAACTTCGGTTATGGTTCAGCTATGGCATACATTTTTGGGCTGATTGTTTTCGTGCTGTCGATATTTCAGCTAAAGTTCGGAACACGCAGGGATGAGGTATAACGATGTCCTTCGAGGAATCTCGACCTGTTGTAGATCGGCGCGCACAGCGGCTGACGATAATCGCAATGTATACCATTTTGATCGGGGCGGCGCTGCTGGCTCTCGTTCCGTTCTACTGGATGATTATGTCGTCATTCAAGCCGCTCAATGAAATTCTGACCATCCCCGTGTGGTTGATTCCGCAGCACCCAACAACGGATAACTATAGTTCGCTGCTTGTCGAAACACAGTTTGCTCGCAGTATGGTGAACAGCTTGATTGTCGCTGGCGCGAATGTCGCCACACAGGTGCTGCTTTGCTCAATGGCAGGGTTTGCGTTCGCTAAGTACCGATTTCGCGGGAAAGCGCTGCTGTTCACAATGGTCCTTGGAACCGTGATGATTCCGGCCAGCGTCCAGCTTGTGCCCAACTATATCGTGATGGGGAAGCTGCGGATGTTGGATACATGGTGGCCGCTGATTATCCCTAACGCGGCCAACGCCTTCGGTATTTTCTGGATGCGCCAATATATGCTCAGTCAGCCGGATGAACTGTTGGACGCGGCGCGCATCGATGGATCAAGCGAATTCGGAATCTTCTGGCGGATCGTGCTGCCGCTGGCGCGGCCCGGTATCGGTGCGCTGGCACTGTTCGTGTTCACGACTAGTTGGAACGAGTTTTTGCAGCCCTTGGTGTATCTGCGTTCGGAAGAGTTGTACACGGTGCAGTTGATGATTTCGTCGATTTTCCGCGTGCGCTTCCAGCAGAATTTTCACCTGCTCATGAGCGCGTCAGTATTGGCCATCATCCCCATGACGATCCTGTTTGTGTCGATGCAGCGCCAATTCATCGCTGGGCTGACGTTGGGCAGCGTGAAAGAGTGAGTTATCATCGGTTCAATAGCAGATTTGCTTGTATAGGTTTTTGAGGAGACGACATGGTTACCGAAACACAGGAAACAACTGAAGAATTTCTACTGCCCTACGAGTGGCCGGGCAGCTACTTTATCGGTGAGGATGAGATCGACGCGGTGACAAAAGTGCTGCTGGCGCGCAGCCCGTACCGCTTTTATGGTCACGATTTGCAGCACTATGCCGACAAGGTTGAGGACTTTTTCCGCCAGCGCTTAGGTCGCAAGAACGCCGTTCTGGTCAACAGCGGCACGGGCGCACTGTCTACCGCGATGATGGCCGCCGATGTGGGCCCCGGTGATGAAGTGCTTGTTCCCGGTTATATGTGGGTGGCGTGTGTGTCGGCGGTGGTGCGCTGCGGCGGCATTCCTGTTCTAGTCGAAATCAACGATACGTTCACGATGGACCCTGACGACTTAGAGCGCAAAATCACCCCGCGCACTAAAGCTGTGCTGCTAGTTCATATGAGCGGCGCGTGTGGCGATGTTGAGCGCATTGTGGAAATTTGTAAGCGCCATAACGTTTTGCTGATTGAGGATACGGCGCAGGCTAATGGCGCACGTTTTCATGGCAAGCCGCTGGGCAGCTTTGGCGATATGGCCATTTACAGCTTCCAGTACAACAAGAACGTCACGGCAGGCGAGGGCGGTCTGGTCGTCAGCGATGACGATATGCTCGGCAAGAAGGCTTGGGCCTATCACGATGTAGGCTATTCACGTAATGCGATGGGGCGCGTCGATACATCAGGGCCGGTTCAGACGTGGGGTCAGTGTCTCCACATGAGCGATATGTCGGCGGCCCTGCTATATGTACAGGTGCAGAAACTCGACATGATTACGGCGACGATGCGGGCGCGCAATCAACAGCTTTACGCTGGTTTGTCGCAAATCCCCGGCGCGCAGCCTCGCCGCTTGATCGACCCTGAAGGCGACAGCGGCCCGTTCGTGCTGATGACTTATCCGACGGCGGAAATTGCTCAAGGATTGGTCGATTTGACACGGGCGGCGGGCGTTCGTCCCGGGCCAGATGGCATGAGCAAT
>JACMMD010000448.1 GCA_014379235.1 Anaerolineae bacterium | reverse complement strand
GACAGTCCCAAGTCTTTGAGCGCGAGCAAACGGTTCAAGCGCGGCAGTTGATCCACCGTGTAGTAGCGGTAGCCAGTGAACGGGTCGATATGCGCGGGTTTGAACAGGTCAATGTCGTCATAGTGCCGCAGCATCCTTGCCGATACCTGACTGATTTTGGAAAAGTCACCGATCTTAAACATCGTCTGTGCCTCGCGTTCCCGCTTGTGTTCCAGCCATGAAGCGCTTCATCTGGCATTATCAACGTTGACATAATGTGAGAGTCAAGCGGTCAGCGCGCCGAATACGACGTTTCAACTGGTCAGCCAATACAAAAGCACATCACAAAGCAACAAAGGGGCAAGGGTACAAAGAAAAGAACAAATCTTCTCCCTGAATCCCTGCCCCTCTGCGACCCTGCGACCCTGCGTAAGTCTTTTGCCGATGGCTGACCGCTGACAAGCTGATTAGCTGACCGCTAATTCCTCGTACAGCACGATCAGCGTGTCGAGGCCCTTATAAAACAGGTCAATGTGGAAATGTTCGTTGGGGCCATGTATCCCCGAATCCACGAGGCTAAAGCCCAACATCACGCTCGGCAACTTGAGTTCTTCCTGAAACACGCTCAAAATCGGCAGTGTTCCGCCCGTGCGTTTGAAGTGCGGAGCAGCATCCCAGTGATAGCGGAACGCCCGCACCAGCGCTTGAACGGGCGCGCTGTCGATAGGCACAGTCACAGGTTCGCCGCCAGCGTGAACCTCTACTTCGAGCGTCACCGTCGGCGGCACGATCTGGTACAGATAGTCTCGAACCAGCGCGCCGATCTGCTCCGGCTTCTGGTCAGCCACCAACCGACAGGTGATTTTCGCGGATGCTTGCGCCGGAATGACTGTCTTCATGCCATCGCCCGCGTAACCGCCCGAAATACCGTTGATCTCCAGCGTTGGCCGCGTCGTGGCCCGTTCGAGCAGCGTGTATCCCGGTTCGCCCCACGCTTGCGGTGCGCCCACAAAATCCGCCCAATCCTGTGCTGTCAGATCGTTCTTGTTGAGTTCGGCGCGCTCGGCTTCGGGCAGCAGTCGAACCGTATCATAAAAGCCCGGAACAGCCACGCTGCCGTCGTCGTTATGCAGCTTGGCGACCATCTCCGCCACCACCTGCGCCGGATTATGCACGTAGCCGCCGTGTACGCCGCTGTGCAAATCGGTTTTCGGCCCCCGCACCCTGAACTCGACGCTGGTGATGCCGCGTATACCATAGTAAATATCCGGCTGATCGGCTCGCGTCAAACCCGAATCGGCTACGATACAAGTGTCCGCTTTGAGGCGTTCGGTGTTTTCGCGCACGAAAGTAGCGAAGTTGGCAGAGCCGCTTTCTTCCTCGCCCTCGATCAAGAATTTCAGGTTGATCGGGCACGGTGTCCCGCTGGCGAGATAGCATTCCAGCGCCTTGACCACTAGCAAACTGTGACCCTTATCATCGGCCACGCCGCGCCCATACACCTTGCCATCGACGCGGTATGGTTCAAATGGCTCGGTATCCCACCCATCCGACTTGATGGCTGGCTGCACATCGTAATGCGCGTAGACCAACGCTGTCGGCGCAGGCTCCCCCGCTCCAAGCCATTCGCCATAAACGATAGGATGTCCCTTCGTCGGCACGATTTCCGCAGTTATGCCGATACGCCGCATATCGTCGGCTAACCATTCGGCGGCGCGCCGAACGTCCTCAGCATGTGCCGGATCGGTGCTCACGCTCGGAATGCGAACGAATGCTTCGAGCTGCTCTAGGAATTGTTCGTGGTGAGACTGTGCGTATTCGAGGGCCGTAACCATGATCTTCCTTTTTTGGGTTGAATAAAAGTGTCGTTAGATGATACGTCGCGCATCAAAAACTGACCGCCGAATTTTCGACAGGTGCGCCGCTTTGTACCACGCTAAAGCGATCTTTGAGCCGCAGAAAGCGCGACTCGTAGAAGCGGTATGAAACCGCCGCCAGCGCTATCGTTCCCGCAATCGACCCCGCGTACAGCACAAGGTTGAACAGCAGAAAGTTGTCCTCTGCCAGCGTCGTGTTTCGCAGTACCGCCAGCGTCACGATGATGACTAGCGGATGAAACATATACAGTCCATAGGAAATCTTGCCGAGAAAATTGAACGGGCGGTTTTCTAACCGGATCAAGCTGTTGGGGTTAGCGGCGATGTTGAGGATGAACAGGATATTGATGGCGGAAAGCACCACCCGCTCTTGAGGATACTCCCCCATTGGCAGCATCATAGACGCCACGAGCAGGACTAAGGCGAGCCGTTGGCTGATCGGGTGATACACCCAGCGCAATATGTTCTG
>JACMMD010000447.1 GCA_014379235.1 Anaerolineae bacterium | reverse complement strand
GGCGGTTTTGCCGGAACGTATTTGTCACCGAAGCGATCTTTGATGAAGCGACTGGCTTCTTGCTGCGCGGTTTCTGAGACATTCATGCTGTCAGTACGCATGTAGGTAATCAGTCCTACCGCGCCGCCTTCGCTGGCGATGTCGATACCTTCGTAAAGCTGTTGAGCAATCGACATCGTGCGCCGAGCGTTGTAGCCGAGCCGTCGTGATGCTTCTTGCTGCAAGGTGCTGGTGGTGAACGGCGCGGACGGTTTACGAACGCGGGTCCCGCGCTGAACCTCACGCACCACGTAGCCGCTGCGACGCAGAATATCGAGGTGCGGCGTGACACTGCTTTCGTTCCCGAACTCAACGTCGGCGTTGTTAATCTTAATCAGCCGCGCCATGAACGGGCGAATCTTGCCTACCCCGTTCGCGGATTGCTTGCGGAGTTCGGCATCGAGCGTCCAGTATTCTCTGGGAACAAATGCCTCAATATCGCGCTCACGGTCTACGACCAGCCGCACAGCGATGCTCTGTACGCGACCTGCTGACAGGTGATTGCGAACTTTCTCCCATAGGAGTTCGGTGATGTTGTAGCCCACGAGACGATCAAGAATCCGGCGCGCCTGCTGTGCATTGACGAGATTCATGTCGATGGCGCGGGGCTGGCTGAACGCATGTTGAACGGCATCCTCGGTGATCTCATGGAACACCACACGCTTGACGTTACGATGTTCGCCCAACTCCGTCGCAGCGATCAAATGCCACGCAATCGCCTCACCTTCGCGGTCAGGGTCGGTTGCGAGGAACACTTCGTCCGCGTTATCGGCGGCGGTTTTGAGGTCTTTCACCACATCGCGCTTGTCGTTCATGACGCGGTATTTCGGCTCGAAGTTGTTTTCAACATCGACGGAAATCTGCGTCACCAGTAGATCGCGGACGTGGCCTTTCGACGCTTTAACGATGAAGCCTTTGCCGAGAAAGTGGCCGACGCTGCGCGCCTTTGCAGGCGATTCCACGATCACCAGCTTGGTCGATCCGCGTTTGCCACGAGCAGCGGGCGCTTCTGCGGCTTGACCCTTACTCTTTTTGCCACCACGAGCGGCTTTAGCGCGCCCCGCTTTGGTTGGCGCGGGTTCGTTTTTCTTGCGGCGGTTGCGCGTTACCTTGATGTCCGGCTTTGGGATACTGGCATGGGCCGGGGTCGCGCCGATGCGGTAGAGCTTGCCACCGCAAACCGGACATTCGCCCTTTGTGCCGGGTACGCCTTTCGCAGAGTAAACTGCCAGCGGGTTATTCATTTCCCGCGAGGCTTTGCAGTTTACACAATATGCCTGTAGTTTATCGCTCATTGAACTTCCTTATAAGCACACTCGTGATGGGTGTGGTTGTTGTCCTGAGTGTCGCCGTGCTGCGCCCCAGCCTAAAGATACTTCTGCTGCCGGGTGGCCTTCAGATAATTGACGACTTCTTTTACTTCCTGTGTATGGTCTTTGTGGCAGATCAGCAGCGCGTCTTCGGTTTCGACAATTACTAAGTCACGCACGCCGATAGTCACGGCAAGTTTATCACTATACACCAATGTGTTAGCCGTTTCCAACATAATGACCAGTGGCGCTTGTCCTTTGCGCCCATTGCCGAAGCTGTCTAGGGGCACAACCTCGAACAGCGCGCCCCATGTGCCGATATCACTCCACCCCACATCGACGGGGATAACGGCCACATTTTCCGCACCTTCCATCACTGCGTAGTCCAGCGAGATTTTAGGCATTCGCTCCCACACGGACGCTAATTGGGTGTCGAACTGCGGCGTGTCGATGAAGGGTGCGAGTTCTTCGAGCAGCGTATAAATGTCGGGCTGCTGGCGTTGGTACTCGGTCATGGCTTGTTCAGCTTTCCAGATGAACATGCCAGAGTTCCAACTATATTCGCCGGATGACACGAACGATGATGCGGCGACG
>JACMMD010000446.1 GCA_014379235.1 Anaerolineae bacterium | reverse complement strand
TATCCGCATCACAAAGTCTGCGGCGAGTTTCTATCGCCGGAATGTACGCCGATATTGGACACGCTCGGTATGACTGCGGCGCTGAACGACCTTCACCCTATCACTATTGATACCATCTGCCTGACCGCCCCCGACGGTACAACATGGCAAACTGCCCTTCCCGGCGCGCTTGGACTCAGCCGTTACGCGCTCGACCATGCCCTCGCAAAACAGGCCGCCGTACTCGGTGTCGATGTCCGCGAAGCCACGAACGTGACCAACATCGCGGGCAGTTTTAGCAAGGGCTTCGACGTTCAAACCCGTTCCGAAACCGTTCGTGCGCGAACCGTGATTGCCACACACGGCAAACGCGGCGCGCTAGACCGGACACTCAACCGCCGCTTTCTGCGCCAGCAGCAGCCCTTTGTCGGCCTCAAAGCGCACTTTCACGGCCCGCCGATTCCCAATCGTATCGAGCTTCACGCCTTTCCGGGCGGCTACTGCGGCCTGTCCGAGACCGAAAGCGGCGCGGCCAACGTGTGCCTACTAGTCCGCGAATCAGTGTTTCAAGCGCACGATGGCATCGCCACCTTCATCGACTGGATGGCGGGGCAAAATCCGCGTTTAGGCGCGTGGCTGTCACAGGCCGAATCGATCAGCGAACGCTGGTTGAGCATCGCCCAAGTGCCGTTCGTCAATAAGCAGGCCGTCGAAAACGACGTGCTGATGGCTGGCGACTCGGCTGGCTTGATCGTGCCGCTTGCAGGTGATGGCATCGCCATGGCCCTGCGCGCTGGCAGTCTGGCGGCGGCTCATGTTGCCGATTATGTCGCGGAGCAGATCAGCGCCGACGACCTGCGCCGGAGCTACACCACAGCTTGGCGCGGCGAGTTCACAACACGGCTGCGTTTAGCGCGGGTCTTGCAGACCATTGTGCTGCGTCCGTCGCTGCTGGCGATGGGCCTGCGCCTGTTGAACGCCGTCCCCGCACTTGGTGATTTCATCGTCACCCACACACGAGAAAAACGCATAACTTCTATACGGAAGACGCATCCATCGTCCTTGCGTATCAACTTAACCCCTTCCGGCCCTTTCCCCGCAAGCGAGGAAGGGGAGCAAAGTCCCTCTCCGCTTGCGGGGAGGGATTTAGGGAGGGGTTGATGGTCCCAAAAATCCTTATCTTTCGGAATGGAAACCTATGACTCACCCCGCGATTCTCGGCTTGGCGACAGGCGTTCCGGCTTTGCGTATGAACCAGAGCGACATTTACGCGCAGTTTCAAATGTTAGGGCTGGCGAAAAACCGCCGCGTCCGTGACATCTTCGAGCGTATCGGCGTCGGCTATCGCTATTCGGTGGTTGACCATTCCTATTACACCGAGAATCATGGCACGGAAGCCCGTAACCAGCGCTATCTTGCCGAAGCCCTGCCGCTTGGCGAAGCGACCATTCAGCGCTGCCTCGATGACGCGGGACTCACGCCCGATGATATAGACGATTTTTTAGTGGTGTCCTGCACAGGGCTGACCACGCCCGGCCTTGATCTGCATCTCGCGGGCAGGCTCGGAATGCGCCACGATCTACGCCGCACCAGCATCATCGGCATGGGCTGTTACGCTGCCTTCCCTGCCCTGCTGCGCGCCCATGAATCCACCGCGCTCAAGCCGGGCCGCAAAGCGCTAGTGCTGTGCCTTGAATTGTGTTCGCTGCATTTGCAGTTTGACGACTCGCTGGAAAATATGGTCGCGTCGGCGCTGTTCTCCGATGGTGCGGCGGCAGTGATCGTTGGCACGCCAAACGGACATGCGCCGCGCGGCCCGCAGTTGATCGACTCCGCGACCCAATGCGATTACACCACGCTCGACCACATGGCCTTCGTGCTGACCGATCACGGCTTTCGTATGCACCTGTCGGCTTACGTGCCCGACGTGCTGGCCGCGCACATCGAAACCTTCGTTGACGGTCTATTGGCACGCAACGGCCTATGCCGCGAACAGGTTCGCCTGTGGGGAGTGCATCCCGGCAGCAGCAAAATCCTCGATTACGTGCAGGAACGCATCGGGCTATCAGACGCGCAAATGGATTTCTCGCGCCGCATTCTGTGGGAATACGGCAATATGTCGTCACCGACGATCTTGTTCGTGTTAGACGAGATACGCCGCTGTGCCGAACCGCATCCCGGCGATTATGGAGTGCTGCTGGCTTTCGGGCCGGGGCTGACGATGGAAGGCGCGCTGGTGCGCTGGTAGTGGATAATGTTGTAGGGGCGTTCAACTGAACGCCCATGCCTGACAACCAATGCTCTATTCTTCGACGTTTTGTCCCAGAACTTCCACGACTTCTAAGCAGCATTCCACCGCTGAGATCAGCGTTCGCAGTGGCAGCCCGATCTGTTCAGGCTTGCCGACTTCAGACAATGCGGGTACGTGGATGAATCCGCAGTACGTTGGCCACCCTGAAT
>JACMMD010000445.1 GCA_014379235.1 Anaerolineae bacterium | reverse complement strand
TAGCCCTGCCAGTATTCCGCGCCAACTCGCGCAGGGTTCGCATGATTTCCACGCGGCGCGGCAGATCGAGAAAAGCCGTCGGCTCGTCCAGCAGCATCAAGGCCGGCTCTTGCGCCAACGCCCGTGCGATCAGTGCCTTTTGCCGTTCGCCGTCGCTAAGTTCGCCCACGCTCCGATTTGCCAGAGCCGCCGCCCCCACTGCTTTCAGCGCCCACTGAATCACGTCCTCATCATGCGCGGTCAGCGCGCCCGACCATTCAGTGTATGGATAGCGTCCGAGCGCCACCAGTTCAAACACCGACAGCAAACCTGCGTCGATACGTTCGGTCAGCACCACACTTAAGCGCCGCGCAAGCTCGTTAGCTTTCAACGCGCCTACTTCGTCACCGAGCAGCAGCACTCGCCCACCCCCAGCGAGCGCGGGCTGCATCCCGGCTAACGTCCGCATCAGCGTCGATTTTCCAGCGCCATTTGGCCCGATCAAGCACACCAGTTCGCCGCGATTCAGCGTCAGGTTGAGGTTTTGCGCGACCACGCGCCATTCTCCACGCGATGGTGCATACCCGATAGCCAGATTATGTGTTTGCAGAACGACATCAGCCATAGCGTTACAGTTTTCCGTAGGGGCGTTCAATTGAACGCCCTACAAATTGGTCAATTTATGCCGCGAACGCCGCCCGCAGATGACGCCGCCGCAGAATCACCCACATCACCACAGGCGCGCCAACCAGCGCCGTGACCGCGTTCAACGGCAGAACGGTTTGGCTGCCCGGAACTTGCGCGATCAGGTCAGCGATCAAAGCGATGAGCGCACCCATCAATGTGACCGCCGGAATCAGCGTTCGATGGTCAGACGTATTGAAAAGGCTGCGACACAGATGCGGCACAGCCACACCGAGAAAACCAATCGGGCCGCAAAACGCGGTGATCGTCCCCGCCAGCAGTGCCGCACTGGTGATAATCCCGATGCGCGCCTGCCGCACATTGACGCCCATCGTGCGCGCATAAGCCTCACCCAACAGCAGCGCATTCAGCGGCTTGGCCAGCACCATCGCCAGCGCCAAAGCCGCCAGAATGATCGGCGCAAGCACAATCAACTGTCCCCATGTGACACCGCCGAAGCTGCCGAACGTCCACATGATGTACGCTTGAATACGTTCCGCGATGCTGAAATACAGCATCAGGCTAACAATCGCGCTCGTTGCATAGCCGAACATCAACCCGACAATCAGCAGCGTTACGGGGCTTTGCACCTTGCGCGCCACCAGCAGCACCAGCGCCATAACCGCCCCCGCGCCGAGACTGGCGGCAATCGCCACGCTGAATTGTCCAAATATCCCTAAGCCGGAAACCAGCGCCGCGCCGACTGTACCCGTCGCGGCCAGCACCACTAGCGCCACGCCGACGCTCGCGCCCGAACTGATACCCAGCACGAACGGGTCAGCCAGTGGATTGCGGAACAACGTCTGCATCTGTAAGCCGCTGACGGCCAGCGCCGCACCCGCCAGCATTGCCGTCAGCGCTCGTGGCAGGCGAACATTCATCACAATCGTATTCCATGAAGCGCGGTCAGCCTCGCCGCCGAGCAGCACACGGATGACGTTATCAAGCGGGATGTTCACCGAGCCGAGTACCAGACTCAGCAGAAATACGCCCACCAATAACGCTAACAACAGCCCAAACGGCCAACGCCGCACCCGCAAATGCGGTACGGCGCTAATCGCGGAACGCTGTTCCGGCGCAGACGAGATCACAGTTTGAGCCATAGTTGTGCCTTATGTTTGGCTGTAGGGGCGCAGCATGCTGCGCCCCTACTCGATCTACTTTCTACTCTGCTGGCTGCAACTGCTGATAAAACACCAGTTCGTGATCGGGCAGCAGGTCGGGATGAAAAATGCTGATGAGGTCGGCAAGAATCAGGTCAGGATGGGCCGCGCCCGATTCATAGTAATCATTGCCGCCGAACTCGTTCAGGCGCGCATTGTTGGCGTAGATCGTCTGATTTTGAAACGGCGCGAACTCGGTGTAGCGTTCGTCTTCCGCCGCGATGTCATCCAACGAGAACCAGAACTGATTGGCGTTCACCCAATAATCAGCGTCCGCCGCCCGATCTAACACGCTTTCGAGGTCAAGCGACAGACTGCCCATTGTCGAGTCATCGGCCCACAGGTAATCCGCGCCTGCATCTTCGAGAATCTGCGCGAAGTAGCTGTCCCCGCCGGACGTATACCAGATGCCGTCGTATTGAATGCCGGTCATCACCGTCGGGCGTTCGGCCACATCGGCGGCCAGCGCGACCAATTCGTTATAGTGCGTCTCTACCTCGTCAAACAGCGCGGTGGCCTGAGCCTCGCGGTTATAAAACAGCGCCATGAACTTGACCCATTCCGCCCAGCCGAGCGGCTCGATCTCTACCCAATCGGCATTCATGACCACTGTCAGACCTGCTTCGAGCAGCTTGGGATGCTCGTCATACTCCGGGCTGCCGAAGCTGTCCGTCATGACCACATCCGGCTCAAGGTCGAGCGTGAGTTCGACATTGACTTCCGCGCCGCCGCCGACCTCGACCACTTCACCGGAGTCGATGCGTTCGCGCACACTGGCCGTACTCACGAAGTCGGTTTCGTCCACGCCCATCAGCGTATCGGCCACGCCCAAACTGTCGAGCGGCGGCAAAAACGTCGTCGACATGGTGATGATGCTGTCAATCGGCACGTCGATCACCTGCGCGTCGGGGAAATCGGCGGCTGCTGGCGCAGGCGTGCCGCACTGAACCAACACATACTGGTAACTGGTATCGGCGCCGGGCCACGGTTGCAGCACGGTGACGACTTTGTAGTTGTTGAAGTATTCGACCTCGACGCCTGTCGCATACTCGAATTCGGCTTTGTCGGGGAAATAATCGACTGCGGGGTCGTAGTCCGTCACGCAGCCGTCAGTGACGTTTGCGGTGTCTTGAGCAGCGGCGGGCGCGGTCAACATCGCCAGCGTCAGCAGTACAAACAGGATCGATAGGAAACGGTTGGGGTTCGG
>JACMMD010000444.1 GCA_014379235.1 Anaerolineae bacterium | reverse complement strand
TTTGGCTTCGGGCTGTCAGGCCGCTTGGACTGTCACGTTTACCTGATTAACGGCGGTTCGGAACTCGCGCTGGTTGACCCCGGCCTCGGCCTCGACCACGACTTCGACACCATCCTCGACAATATCCGCGCCGATGGCATTGACCCCAAATCTATCCGCAAGCTGATCCTCACGCATTACCACTGCGACCATGTTGGCGCGGCGCAGGAAGCTCAAGCGCGCCTCGATGCCGAAGTCCTTACGTCGGCGTTTTCCGCGCCCGTTATCCGCACGGGTGACGAGAAAGCTGTCGCGCTTGACGTGGCGAAGGCAGCGGGCTTTTATCCGGCGGATTACGTGTTACCCCCCTGCACCGTTCATACCGAACTCGTCGAAGGCGACGTTGTGCGCGTGGGCGATTTGTCGCTGCATACTTACGAAACGCCGGGCCACTGTGACGGACATTTGAGCTTTTTTATCACAGGTGGAGAGCGTAATTACCTGCTCGGCGCTGATCTGGTGTTCTGGGGCGGGCGCGTGATTATGCAGAACATTCACGACTGCCGTATCGACGCCTATGGGCAAAGCGTGTTCAAGGTCGAGAAGTTGGATTTTGACGCGCTGCTGCCCGGACATCTACAGATTTCACTGCGTTACGGCAAAGAACAGGTCGAGAAAGCGGCGGCGGCATTCCATCAATTGGGTGTCCCGCCGAACGTGCTGTGAGAGTTTTTTGAGCCAGCGCCTATACGCTTCTTGCAAAGCTGTCCGACCTTCTCAAAACTAATTTTGTCTGTTGAGATAGAGGTGATTGGATATGCCCAATATCAGTGACAACACGCTCCATCAATTAGATGCGCTCAATAACTGGTTAGGCGCTGTTTATGGTGAGGGAACAGCTTTCGGCACGCTTCTGCTTGATGCAGGCTTCAGTGAGGCAGAAATCGAACAGATAAAACGACAGCATCTGAGCGAGTTTTTGCAGGCGGTAATAGATCTCATGGCTGGTTATACCGACTTATCCAACGAATGGCGCAATAGGCTCATGGTACAGCATTATGGCTTGATCGATGGCAAGCCAGTAGCCTTACATGCAATTGGGGATAGCGTAGGTGTCAACGAACATCGTATTCGCCAATTGGTCAAGAAACGGCTGGACTTGTATCGTGATCCCAAGCGGCAGGCAAAATTCCAGTACGATTTCGCTGCGATTGGTCGACGGTTATTGGATAACGAGAGCAGCAGTCAAGGGTAAGAAGTGTTACCCGTTGTTTATGATTAACTTACTTGCTATATTGCTTACTACCATAAGCTCAATAACTCGTTGCTCAACCTCACATTTTTTGACATACTGGCTACTTCTTAAACAAAACTGACGTTAAATAGACGCCAAACGGCGTCTCTCCTGAAAAAAGCCCCTGCGACACGTCGGGGCTTTTTCTGTGTTTTGTAGGGGCGGCTCAAACTGCCCTTACGAAACGTCGCTCACTGCCGCCCGCGCTGTTTGTAGAGCGCGACGGCGGTGACGATGATGAGACCTTGAACCAACTCGCGCAGCCATTGATCGAGGTTTAGCACCACCAACAGATTGCTCGTCAAGCCGAGCAGCAGCACCCCGCCCAGTGTACCGAGCAAGCTGCCGCGCCCGCCGAACAAACTCGTGCCGCCCAAAATCACGGCAGTGATGGCTTGCAGTTCCAGCCCATCACCCACCACCGGATCACCGACTCCGTAGCGGCTCAACATCAAAACGCCTGTGAATGCAGCGAACATGCTGCACAGGATATACACGCCGTATTTGACGCGCTTGACCGGAACGCCGGACAGCCGTGCGACCTGCTCACCGCCGCCAACAGCGTAGATATAGCGCCCGAACGGCGTTCGCTTCAGCATGAAAATCACGATCAGCAGCAGCGCCAGAAAGATCAATGTGAGTGCGTACACCGGCCCGATTTTGAGGTCATAAAAGCGCACCAGTTCCGGCGCGGCCCGCCCCACGGGTGACGTGGCGACAGTCAGCGCGATACCTCGCAGAATGCTGTACGTGCCCAGTGTGACGATGAACGGCGCGATGTTCAACTGTGTGACCGCCGTCGCGTGAATTGCGCCGATGAGCGCGCCAATGGCCAGCGTCGCCACGATAGCCACGAACATGTTTTCCGGCTTGCCGTCCATGAGAATGGCCGTCACCAACACCGACAGCTTGGCCACCGAACCGACGGACAAATCAATGCCGCCGCTGAGGATGACCAGCGTTTGACCGATGGCCAGCGTGCCTAGAAACGCCGCGTTTCGCAGGATATTGAGGATGTTTTGCTCGGTGAGAAAGCGCTCGGATGACGCTGTGCCATAGATCATCAGCGCAGCCAGCAGCCCGTAAACCACCAGTAACGGCGCGGCCCGGCGCAGCATCGAACGGCGTTCAGGAGAGAAAGTAGAAGTCATGTTGAGAGTTGTCATGATGAGTCACTAAGGTAGGCGTGTCTCACCGGGGTTTATTCTTCCGGCAGAAAATCACGCACTGCCATGCTGAAACCGGGGAGCGCTTCACCAGCGTCAATTACATCGTCAATGTTAGCGATTTGCACAGGCTGGCCGGGGGCGCGGATTTCGACACGCTGCTCTTCTGGATGAACCACCCATACGAATACGCCTGCCTCATCGTATCGCTTCAGCTTCTTTGCAAATGCTTTCGCCGTATCTTTGTCCGTATCGGTTGGAGACATCACTTCAACGACAAAGTGTGGGGGATTTGGGTTATAGCCTTTGCGAGCGAGCTTCGGCTGACGTTCGCGGGAGATGTAAGCCACATCCGGGGCGCAGCGATACCCTCCTACAATGTATCCACCATGTTCGCCGGTGACGTGCCCCCAATTCTTACCCCGTAAGAACCACAGCAGCGCGGCAGCGATAAAGATTGCGATTTCTGATGAATAGGCATTGGAAGGCACTTCGATAATCTCCCCGTCGATGAATTCAAACATTCGATCAGCGTTTTCTGGTCGAGCGATAAACTCGTCGAATTCCTCGATGGTGTGCAGTTGCTTCTCAATCGCCATTGTCGATCTCCTGCCTCAACTACCTGACGTTTGTACTTTAGCGTCCTTTTCTTGATAATACAACAAACCACCCGCGCACCTCGTTTTTACATAAGGTGTGCTGTTAGCAGCGTTTTCGTGGGCTTAAATGCTACGTTGACCTGTATTTCGACCATCATTTCATCTCCAACAAAATGGTAAACGAGCGTGTGAAAAAACGGGGTCTCATAAAGCCGGACGACAATCGTAAAGGTGTCTTCGGCAGTCCACGCGCCGCTGGCAGCGACTGGCATGGGATCGAACAACCCAATCTCGTTAAACACAGTGGTCTGACCCTGCTGCCACATGCCATAACCACAGGGGATCGTCTCCTCGCCCACCGCTGTTTTGAGCCTGACCGTGCAGCCAGTCGTCGTAAAATTCAGGGCGATGGTTTCGATCTTCAACTCATTGACATCGACCCCGTAAGTTCGACTGGAAACCTGTGACGAAATGAGTGATGCTGCCTGCCCCTGTACCGGGAGCAGGTTCAGACTGGACAGCTTCTTTGCCAGCGCATCTTGGGCTGCGGTATCATCGGGAAGCGAGTCAGGGCGCATCGCTGGCAGCAGCATCTGCCATACGAGGTCTAACGGCTGCTGCATATCAAATAAATCCACGCCGCCAGTGATGGCAAGTACGG
>JACMMD010000443.1 GCA_014379235.1 Anaerolineae bacterium | reverse complement strand
CGAAGGATCGTCAGCACGATAGTAGCCGAACAAACCGCCGTAGCTGTTGCTGCGAAGCAGGTTATAGAATACGACTACCGCTTCCGGCTCTCCAAACGCGATGACAATATCGGGGCTGGTGCTGACGATGCTGTTGATGATATTGGGCATCTCGGTGCTGCTCTGGAGCAGCAGGGCGGGCTGCGGCTGAACACCGAGCGCTGAGGCCGCTGTCGAGAAACCGATCACTCCGGCGGTGCTGTCGATGTCAAGCTGAACGGTGGCGATGCGCTGGAATGCGTAATCCTTGATGAGGAAATCCGCCAGTGCGCGCCCCTGCCACACCTCTGCCGCACGACTGCGGAACAGTCGGCGCGTCGTATCGGACACGATCAAAGTGTCACTGATGGCGGGGGTGATGATGGGAACGTTGAGACTTTGAAGCGCGGTCAAACCGTCCAAAACCTCATTGTTGGTTTCCGGCCCAAGCACGGCGATAACGCTGGCTTGATTCAGATTGGCGACGGCGTTGGCTATGTTCGCTCCGCCGTCAGTGGGTTGGATGACCAGTTCCAGACGGAACACCGTTCCATCCGCGCCTTGAACGCCGCCAGCATCGTTGATGGCGCGAACGGCAAGCCGCGCCCCGTTGCTGATCGGCCCGGTATCATCGTCTAGCACACCGATACGAAAAATCGGCTGTTGTGCGTGAACGACCTGAAAAGCTGTTAGTAAAATAAGCGCAAGCAGTACAATCCCTACTGAGACCCGGCGCAATTTGCTGTTTGGCATAATATACCTTCCGCTACAATTAATAAAGTATACTCTCGCTTGCGTCCTACACAACCCATTTGCTTGATTTTGGGTCAGCGAGTTACTATACTGACAATTCGTTAATGTTGGTTATAGAGTGGTCATGTGGGGTGAGATGCAGCGAGAGCGCATCACCGATGATATTTATGTTTTCACCAGCGAGTTGTACGCGCAGGTGACAGCCAGCGCTATCCTCACGAGTAAGGGTGCGGTTCTGTTCGATACGCTGATTTACCCCGAAGAGACGCGGCTCATCAAGCGCTTCATCGAGGGGCGGCTTGGCGCACAGGTGCGGTATATCATCAACAGCCACTTTCATGCCGATCACACGACAGGTACGTGCTTCTTTGAAGGGGCGACGGTGATCTCTCATGCGCGCTGTCGGGCGCTGCTCGATGAGCGCGGACGTGCCAGCCTTGAACATGCGCGGACGAATTCTCCCGAAATGCGCGAGGTTGAACTAGTTTTGCCGCAGATCGTGTTCGATGGCGGCGGGTTGACGTTGTATCTCGGCAACAAGACGCTACAATTGTGGTTGTCGCCGGGACACAGTTCGGACTCAATTGTTTGTCTGGCAAAAGAAGATCGCGTTCTGCTGGCGGCGGATACGGTCATCCCGATTCCGTATTTTGTCGATGGCAGCTATGACGACACACTTGCCTCCCTGAACCAAATTCGGCGGCGCACGAATGAATTCGAGACGATTGTGCAGGGACATGGCGAGGTGGTTCTGCCGGGTGAGGTCGAAGAAAAGCTAGAGAGCGATCTGCACTATATGACTGCGATACGGGAATCCGTTGATGCAGCCTTGACCGCTCGTTCACCGGAGCAGGCACTAGAAGTTATCGACATCGAAAGCTGTGGTAAAAGCCGAATTCTGCTCAATGGTACGGTTCAACGCTTGCATCGTCAGAACGTCATGGCGCTGGCCAGCTTGCGGCGTGAGTCCATGCAGCCACAGTAAACGGTGGTCGTAATAAATACTTGACTAGTTTTCCGCCAACCATTTTTTATCAGTGTTACCCATTAAGAGGTGTAGGTGTAGGAAATGGCAGAACCCAGTTATTTAACCGAAGATGGTGCGGCGGAACTGCGTCGGGAACTCGATAATTTGCTCACGGTCAAGCGGCCTGAACTCGCGGCCAAATTAAAGGCGGCAGTCGCAGAAGGCGACCTTAAAGAGAACGCGGATTATCACGATGCCAAGGAACAGCAGGCGTTCATCGAAGGTCGTATCCAATACGTTGAAAATGTGCTGCGTTCGTCAACGATCATCACCTCAAGCGGCAACACTGACATCGTAAATGTCGGCGTGGAAGTGACCATCCGTGAAGAAGGTGGCGATGAGGACGAAACATATATCATCGTTGGCGCAGCAGAGTCCAACCCACGCGAAGGTAAAATCTCGCATGTCAGCCCGATTGGTGCGGCGCTGCTCGGCCATAAAAAGGGCGATAAAGTAGAAGTATCAACTCCGGCGGGCAAGACCATCTTTAAGATCAAGCAGATCAAGTAAGCGAACTTCGCTATATAACGCAGAAGGGGCCGATCTTAGATCGGCCCCTTCTGATTCATGCTTGGGTTATTGTGCGCCTACGACACGGGTGTGAAGTCGCCAGTGCCGCCGAATGGGTCATCATCCGGTGGTCGCGGACGTGGCGGCAGTGGTGAACTGGTCGCAGGTCGCAACGGCGGCGGCTGTAAGGGCGCTGCTGATTGCCCCGGCAGCGTAAAGCCCGATGAAGGCGGGGCTATTGATGGGCTTGCGATAGGCGCAGCCACAGGCGCTATCGGAGACGGTGCAGCGAAGCCGCTGGTAGGCGGCGCGCTGAACGTGGCGGCCACAGGTAGAGGTGCGCTGGATGCGTCGATTTGCCACACGGCCATTTCAATGGTCATCTTTTCAAAGTAGCTGCGCGGCGGCAAGGGGCCTGTGCCGTATTCCATCTCTACGATACGCGCTTGCAGGCGCAGTGTGTTGGTTTCCAGAATGGCAACTGCACCGGGCTGCGCGAGTACCAATTCGCCTTTGAGTTCGAGCGAGGCACGTAGACCGGGATCGTTATAAGCATGTTCCGAGACGAACAGCTTGGTGATTGTGCGAACGAAATCCTCTTTGTCGAACAACCAGACTTCAATGCCCGTCGCTTTAGGCGGATCACCGACACCGATGGTTTCGGAAACCGTCGCGCCACATTCACCGAGAAACATATCGTTGTTGTTGGCATCTTCGATGGCGAACGAGTCATCGTACTGTCCGAAGCCAAGCGTATAAACAGACATCTTCTGTATAACCGGCGCGCCCTGTGATGTTACAGTGTAGTCGGCGCGCTGTGTCGCTTCGGCGGCGCGACGGTCACGGATGCCCTGAATTTCAGCTTGGGCGCGCTGCTCTGTTACTGAAGCCGGGCCGTGTGTTCGTCGCGTAAAGCGCCGCGTATATGGCTCGACCAGCGGGAAGACGAGAAGATTCCAGATGACGGTCAGGATAAAGGTCAAGACAACGATCAGAATGGGGCCGAGAATCCACGGCAAAACGGTACTAATAATGTTTGGCTGTGGGGCTGGTGTACCCGGCATGGCTTCAACGGCAAGCTGAGTAAAGCCCTCTACGCCGATGCCCTGTAAACGTGCGATGCCTTCGGGGTCATCGACTGCGCGCAGCATGTTACGCACTTCGTCCTCGATAGGCGCGTTGCGGTTAGCATAGCGGTCTGCAAGCAGATTAACCCACACATTTTGCCAAGTTTGATCGAGTTGACTTGGGTCAGCATCGTAAAACACCGTTGGCGAAATGGCATATGCCCAAATCAGCCCGATGAAGAAGCCGACCACCAGCACGACTAACGTTCTGGTTTGGGGAAATGTGGGCCGCAGCACCGCCATTAAACCAATGATCGTATCTCTCATAACCCCGTCCCTTTTGTGAGAAGCCGTAACTTGTTGGCGTACTTATTGGGTTCGTGTAGCGTGGCAGCAGCAACATCCATGCTGACCTGCTTTTACAGAGTATAGCCGAGAGTAGCGCAGACGCAAATTTAGATTTCGTGCTTGGCACGAAAATACTAGGAGCGTCTCATAAGACGCTCCTACGAAGTTAAGTTGTTCAACTAGGCTGTTTCGGGGCTGGTTTCGGGCAGTTCTTCCAGCCGATAAGTGTTCGAGCAGTTGGTACACTGCGCTTGCCCCTTGCTTTGTTCGAGCAGCAGTCCGCCGCAGTTGGGGCAGGGCTGTGCAAGCGGGCGCTTCCAACTGGTGAAATCGCATTCGGGATAGCGCGTGCAGCCATAGAACACGCGCCCACGTTTCGAGCGGCGCAGAATAACTTGGCCGCCGTCAGTTTTGCCGCACTTGGGGCACGAGACGCCAATGGCTTCCATCAACGGTTCGGTGTGCCGACATTCGGGATAGGTTGAGCAGCCAATGAACTTGCCGTAGCGCCCATGTCGAATGACCAACGGATTGCTGCATAACGGGCAAGCGCGCCCGATCTCTTCTTCTTGCGCGACGTTCGGCATCTGTTCACGCGCGATAGTCAATCGCTCGCTGAATGGCGTATAGAACTCACGCAGCATCGGACGCCACTCGATGTCGCCTTCGGCAATCTCGTCTAGCTCGTCTTCCATGTGGGCCGTGAACTGGTAATCCATGATCACAGGGAAGTAACTCACCAGCATGTCGTTGACAAGCTTGCCGGTGTCCGTCGGAGCGAGGCGCTTCTCCTCTTTGGTGACATACTCGCGGTCTTGGATGACGGCTACGGTTGGCGCGTAGGTGCTTGGGCGGCCAATTCCGTATTCTTCCAACGTGCGTACCAGCGTCGCTTCGGTATAGCGCGGCGGCGGCTGTGTGAAGTGCTGTTCGGGCAGGAGTTTCAGCAGATCAAGCGCTTCATCAACGGAGAGGTCGGGCAGGATGCGGCCCTCGTCCTCGTCGGCGATGGCATCATCGTCGCGGGTTTCTTCGTACAGCGCGAGAAAGCCGTCGAACTTGATGGTGCTGCCGGAAACGCGCAGGGTATAGGGCATGTTGTCCGCGCTGAGTCCCGCGCCGACCAGAACGCGCAGGGTGTCATAGACCGCGTTTTCCATCTGGCTGGCTACGAAGCGCTCCCAGACGAGGGTGTACAGCTTAAGCTGATCCCGCGACAGCAGCGCTTTAAGGCTGTCCGGTATGCGCGTGATGCCCGTTGGACGAATGGCTTCGTGGGCTTCCTGCGCGCCTTTGGTCTTGGTCGTGTACTTTGGCGGTTTTGCCGGAACGTATTTGTCACCGAAGCGATCTTTGATGAAGCGACTGGCTTCTTGCTGCGCGGTTTCTGAGACATTCATGCTGTCAGTACGCATGTAGGTAATCAGTCCTACCGCGCCGCCTTCGCTGGCGATG
>JACMMD010000039.1 GCA_014379235.1 Anaerolineae bacterium | reverse complement strand
TGAAACGCTCCGATTGGGAAGCGGTACTCGACAGCTTTGCGCGCTGTGTGCGTATCACGCGGCCAGTGGCGGATCACTACGAGGTCAATCCGACGGCGTTGGTCGAGCCGCAGGAAAAGGCGCTGTACGAAGCCTATCAAAAGGCCAGCGGCCAGCTAAACGCGAGCGGCAACGTCGATGCGTTCTTGAGCGCATTCACGCCGATGCTGCCCGCCGTGACCGCGTTTTTTGATAACGTACTGGTCAACGCCGAAGATGAACAGGTGAAGCGCAATCGGCTTGGTTTGCTGCAAGCCATCGGCGCGATGGCTCAGGGCCGCGCCGACTTGAGCAACCTCAGCGGATTTTAAGGTACGAGGTATGAGGTACGAGGTTCGAGTAGGAAGTGGAAACACTCGAACCTCGTGCCTTTCGCCTCGAACCTTCTATGCCATTTGCATGTGCAATCGCGCATATGTATAATTCTACTCTCGTAGTATTGGGGGAAAACTGCCGTGTCAGTGGTGGATGACATCAAGGCCCAACTCGACATCGTGGCTTACATCCAACAGTATACGCCGCTCAAAAAGGCCGGACGCAATTATAAAGCGCCCTGTCCGTTTCATGGCGAACGCACCCCATCGTTTTACGTCAATCCTGATAATCAGTCCTGGCGTTGTTTCGGAGCCTGCTCAGAGGGCGGGGACATCTTCTCCTTCGCTATGAAGCGGCACGGCTGGACGTTCACCGAAGCGCTCGAAGAACTCGGCAAGCAGGCGGGCATCGAGGTCAAGCCGCGCTCACCTGTGCAGGCAGCGCAGGACGAAAAGCTCGATAAGCTGCGTGGTCTGCTGCAAACCGCCGCCGAGTCGTATCATGCCTGTTTGATTGAGGGCACGGCAGAAGGTTCAGCCGATGTGCTGAATTACGCCCGTGAGAAGCGCGGCCTCACCGACGAGACGATCATTGCGTTCGGCGTGGGTTACGCGCCGCCGGGATGGTCGAACATGCGCGACCATCTCGCAGCGCTCGGTTACAGCGACGACGATATTATAGAAGCGGGCATGGCTACGCGCAGTGATAACGGGCGCGTGTATGACCGTTTCCGCAACCGTTTGATTATCCCGATACGCGACGGACGCGGGCGCGTGATCGCCTTCGGAGCGCGGGCGCTTGCGCCGGACGACGAGCCGAAATACCTCAACTCGCCGCAGACGCCGATTTTCGACAAGAGCAGCACTTTGTTCGCGCTCGATGTGGCTCGCAAAGCCATCCGCGATACGGCTAGTGTCGTCATCGTTGAAGGCTATATGGACGCGATTCAGGCGCATCAAGCGGGCTATACCAACGTGGTCGCGCAGATGGGCACGGCCATGACCGAGCAGCAGTTGAAGCTGATCGCGCCGCTGTTGGCCAACAGCGAACGCGGTTCGGGGCGTATCATCATGGCGCTGGACGCGGATGCCGCCGGACAGAACGCCACCCGTCGCAGCCTTGAAGTGGCGCGGCAGTCTTTGGAAGCGGATTTCGCGGGGCGGCTGTCGGCGGATATTCGTATCCTACAAATTCCCGGCGCGAAAGACCCCGATGATTTCCTACGCGAATCGCCGGAAGGCTGGCAAGCGCTGGTCGATAACGCGCAGCCCGTCGCAGACTACGTGATCGACGCGGAGATGGCCGCGCTGCCTGCTAATCCGAGCGTCCATGAACGCGAGGCGCTGGCGCGTCGTTTGCTGCCGATGCTGGTCGCGTCGGAGAACGATCTGTATCGCAAAGACAACATTCAACGGTTAGCGCTGCGGCTGCATATTGCCGAGCGCGATCTGCTGTCGTGGGCCGAAGAACAGCGGCGCATCAATACGGCCAAAGCGCCTCGTCCGTATAATCGGCCACCGGAGCGCCCGAACAGCGGAGCGCAGCGCCCAACATGGTCATCGCCGCCAGTCATGGACGAACCGCCGGAGTTCGCGCCGACGAACTATGACGACCTGATTCCGCCGCTGGACTATGATGAGGATGGCGGGAACAGTTTTTATGATCTGCCTGTTCGTGGGGCGGTTCGCAACGGGCGCTGGGGCACACAGAAATCAACACCGGAAGAATACTGTTTGCGCGTATTGTTCGAACAGCCGAAACTCATGTATGCTATCAACCGTCAGTTCCGCGAACTCGCAGCGGATTATCCAGCGCTGATGAGCGGGCCATTGTGCGATGTGGACGTGTCTGATTTCAGCCGCAGTGATTATTGTGCGCTGCTGCAAGCCTTTCAGGACGCCATCGAGCAGGACGAGTACGAACCGCTGGATTTCCTGCGTGCCAATCTAGATAGTACACTGCTGGCGATACTAGATGAAATCATGGTGGACGATCTGCAAGACGTTCGCAGCCGGCTGCGCTATCGCATGAACGGCGAAGTGGCCGACTATTGGAAAACACATCACAAGAGCGCCATCGCGGTTGTTGACCGCAGCGCTGAATTTGTAGACCGGATGCTGGATTTGCGTTTGAAGCGTATCCGGCGAGAATTGCAGGAGATCACGTTTCTCGCACAGGAAGCCCAAGCCAGCGGCGACTCCGAAGCGGCGAAGCGTTATCTGATACTGGCGGAGCAGTCGATACACGCCAAAACGTTGGTCGAGCGTGAACAAAAACGGCGCAGAGAAGGCAGCCGTCCCTAACACAGCAGCGCCAAGTGCGCCGCTCAACTAGCACGAGAAGCACGATTCACGGATAGAGGGAACATGCCGAGAAAACGCAAACCAGTCAAAGACAAGAGCCGGGTGAATGATCTCGCGGATGGGCCGGCGGATGAGCCGAACGGCGATTTTGAGGACGATTTCGACGACGAGGCCCTTGAAGATGATGATTCGATGTTCGACGACTCCAGCGAGATGTCTTTGCTGGATGAGCCGGACGCTGATGATCTGGACGACCTTGACGACTTAGACGAGGACTCGCTGGCGGCGCAGGGTATCCGCATGGAGAACGCGGCCCTCGCGGCTGACGATCCGGTGCGAATGTACCTCAAGGAGATCGGTCAGGTGCTGCTGCTGGATACCAACCGCGAGATGTGGTTGAGTACACAGGTGGCGGCGGAACGCCTGCTGCAATCCACGATTGACGATCTGCTGCTGCACCCCGAACACGAAGTTGATGCCAACAATATGCCGTATCCGGTGGATAT
>JACMMD010000442.1 GCA_014379235.1 Anaerolineae bacterium | reverse complement strand
TGACGGCCATCCCCGCCGCGCACTATGACCCCGAACACGACGAGCGCGGCTATCGCTATCTGGGTTTCGTCATCGAGTGGAACGGCGTTACCTTCTATCATTCGGGCGATACGATTGTTTTTCCCGGTTATATGGAGCGCATGAAATCGCTGCCCCGCGTTGATGTGGCACTGGTCGCCGCCAATGGCCGCGATGCTTACCGCGACGAGTTCACGGTCACGGGTAATTTGCAGCCGTCAGAGGCCGTGTGGCTGGCGCAAGAACTCGGTTGGGATATGCTGATCGGCGGTCACAACGACCTATATTTGTGGAACACCCTGCGCGCCGGAGAACTGGCCGACGAAGTTCGCCGCCGAAATCCCCGCCAGAAACATCACGTTCTGCAACCGGGCGAGTTATTGCTGTACGTGAAGTAAATCGTAGGGGCGCAATGCATTGCGCCCTGAGTTCTTTGTAGGGGCGACACATGTGTCGCCCGTTACGCCTATCAAACATGTTTGTAGGGGCGCTTCGTGAAGCGCCCTACAAACGATAGCTTTCTAGCCGGTGATTTCAATCCCCGGTGGCGAGGCTCTACACCAATTCCCCGCTGCGAATCTTCTCCGACATCTGCCACGCATCGAGGCGTTCGCCGGAGACGTAGCTCGTCAGGTCTTGGCGGGCGATATACACATACGCAGGTGTCAGCAGCGCAGGGTCAACCCAACGCGCCCGCTGATCCTCACTGTAATGTCCAGCCGACATCGGCGTGTTGATGGCGATACCGGTTGTGATCGTGTTGGCGATGATGTTATAGGGTTTGCCTTCCATCGCCAGCGTTTTCATCAAGCCTTCTTGCCCATGCTTGGCGGGCGTGTAGGCGACTTCCTTGAGAAAGCCCTTGAGCGCCGAGCCGGACGAGATGTACAGCAAGCTGCCGCCGCCCGCGTCGATCATCGGCTGCCACATGGCTTTCGACAGCAGGAACGCCGCCTGCATAATGATATTCACTTCTTTGCGCCACTGTTCAAACGTGACATCGCTCATCGAACGCTCGTTGAGAATCGCCGCGTTATGCAGCATCAAGCGTGGCACACCGAACTGCGCCAATGCTTTTTCTGCTGCTGCTGTCGTCGCCGCTGCATCGGACAAATCCGCGACGATGGGCAGCACTTCCGCGCCATCGGCTTCGCATTCCGCCGCCACTTTCGCCAGCTTTTCCGCCTGAACATCGACGATTGCCAGCCGCACTTTCTCGCGGGCAAACGTGCGCGCAGTCGCGTAGCCTAAGCCTTCCGCCGCGCCTGTGAGAAAAATCACCTGTCCTTCTAAATTTTGTAATGCTGCCATTTGAACCTCGTTTTTATGGGTAGGGGCGCAGCATGCTGCGCCCCTACGCTGCAAATATCATTTCGGTAGGGGCACGATGCATCGTGCCCCTACGCTGCGAATATCGTTTCGTCTTGCCCTACAACAGACCTTTTATAAACGCCTTGAACCGCTCCAAGCCTTCTTCAAATTCCGGCGATGCTTTGGTCAAAGCGGCACGGATAAAGCCTTCGCCAGCGCCGCCGCCAATCGTCCCCGGTTGGAACACCAGCCGCGCCTCTTCGCGGATCTTCTTCACGAATTCCGCGCTGGTTAAACCTGTCGGGCGAATGTCCACGAACACGTAGTACGCCCCCTGCGGACGTGTGTAGCCAAGGCCGATCTCGTTCAGCGTCGACATCCATAAATGGCGGCGGCGGTCATATTCAAACAGCACAGGCTCGAACCAGTCTCGCGGCTGAGTCAGCGCTGCGACTCCGCCGTACTGCGACACAACCGGCGCGCAGATCATCATCGCGTGATGAAAGGGCAGCATCGCCTCGATAAATTCAGCGGGCGCGGCCACATATCCAAGCCGCAAACCAGTCATCGCCACGCTTTTCGAGAAGCTGTTGATGGTGATCGTGCGTTCGCGCATCCCCGGCAAACTCGCCATGCTGACGTGCTTCGCGCCGTCGAATACGTAGTATTCGTAAATCTCGTCCGCGACCACGATCAGGTCATGCTCGACGGCGATACGCCCGATTTCGATCATCGTCGCTTCGGATAACACCGTGCCAGTGGGATTATTGGGCGAGACCGCGACAATCGCTTTGGTTCGCGGCGTGATGGCCGCTTCGAGGTCAGCGGGGTTGATGGTGAAGCCGCTCTCCGGCGTGGTCGCCACCGGAATCAGTGTGCCACCGAGGATGTTGGCATCCCGCGTGTATTCGTCGTAGTGCGGCGAAGGGGTCAGCGCGTGGTCGCCATCGTTGAGCAGCGTCATCAACGTAATCATCAACGCTTCTTGTGCGCCGGACGTGACGAGGATGTCCGAGTCGGGGTCAGCGTCTATACCATTTTCACGTTTGAGCTTGGCAGCAATCGCGGCCCGCAGTTCGGGGATGCCCGTCCATGCGGTGTACTGCGCCTTGCCCTCGTCGATGGCTTTTCGCATCGCGTCGAACACATGCGGCGGCGGCGGGAAATCCGGTGTCCCGCTGCCGAGGTTAATCAGGCCCGGAATGGGTACGGATGTTTGCTTGCCAAGTGAGCCGCGCACCCGTTGGGCACGGTCAGAGAGATGTTTGTCGATGTTCATTTATTGCCTTGTGATGTCATCGGTAGGGGCACGATGCATCGTGCCCCTACACAATTTTCTATAGTCTTATCCAGCGCCGTTCCGCCCATGATTGGCGCACGGCATCCATTGCGATCTGATTCTTCAACCCATCCACGAACGTCGCGCCTTCGCGCAGCTCCCGCCCTTCACGTATCGCGCCAAGCAGTTCGCGCATTTGCGCTACGACGGACACATTCCAGATACCCTTATTCACGCCGGGAAGGTCAGCGTTCGGGTCACGTTCGCTCATGTCCTGAAAGTCCTCGCCAGCACGAGCTATGAACAGCTTTTCGTCGGTATCCGACAGCTTGATGGTGCCTTCGCTGCCGTAAATCTGAACATGATTGCCGATGCCGTGCCGCGCTACGCCGCTCAAAAACACAGTCGCCAATGCGCCGCTTTGCATCTCCACCGTCCAACTGACCTCATCGTCAGCGGTGGCCGTCCACGTTTCGCCCGATGCCTTATCGACGCGCTGCGGCACGAGCGTCCCGACTTGCCCCGTAATCGCGCCCACATCACCGAGCCAGAAGCGCAGCAAATCGAACTGATGCGAACCGTTCGCGCCGAGTCTGCCGCCGCCCATACTCGAATCGGACAGCCAATCATCTTTCGGACGTGATGCCGGATCGCCCCATGTGGCGCTGATATTGACGATGTTGACATGCTGCACTTTGCCGATATGCCCGTCTGCGATCAACTGGCGAATAAGGCATCGATTGGGATTGAAGCGCAGTTCGTGGCCCATCATATGAACGCGGTTGAGCGCTTCGGCCCGTTCGAGCATTTGCCGCGCTTCGATGGCGTTCATGGCCGTTGGCTTCTCACACAGCACATGCGCCCCCGCGTCCAATGCGGCCAGCGTCATCGGCGCGTGGTAGACTGTCGGCGTGGCGATGCACACCAGATCGACCTGATTTTCGGCCAACATCTGCTGCCAATCATCGTAAGCGTGAGGCACATTAAATTCTTTTGCCGCCGACTGCGCGCTCTCTAAACGGGCGCTGGCGATAGCCACCACGTTCGCGTCCTCGATGGTGGCCAGCGCGGGTAAATACGCTTGCTTGGCGAAACTCGCGCCCATAATCGCAACGTTGATGGTCATCGTAAACCCCGCTCTGTGAGGACTTCGCCTACCGCTTCGAGGTTACGTAGTTCGGCCTCAGAATAGTTGCGCGAGATCAACACGCCGCTGCCGCCGCCATCGAAACCTGCATGAGTCGCCGCCTTGATTTCTTCCGGCGTGATCGGCTTACTCGAACCACCATCGCCCACGCCTGCGCCGATACCGGGATACACTTTGCAGCGCCCGCCCGTATCCGCGATCAGGTTTTCCGTCCACTTTTTGACGTACTCCGGCTTGAAACCCGATGCCGCCGCTTCGCTGCGTGGGGCGATGAACTCCTCTAGTCCTAAAATATTGGCGAGAGCATTGTACGCGCCATCGGGAGTCGCGTCGGCCAGCACACCTTTTTGCCAGGTATCCGAGAAATTCATGAAACGCGCCCCCGCAGGCGTGTTGTATAGCACAGGCTTGAGCCAATCGGCATAATGCGCGTAATCCGACTGGTCGTACTGCGCCTTGAGATACGGGTTGTAGGTGTTGATGATCTGCCAGATGCCCAGTCCGACCTCGTGCTTGGGATTATAGAAGCGCACCTGTCCGGCGATCTCATGATAGAAATCCTGATGCGCGTCCAGCCACATCTTCTCCCACATCAACACTTCGGGATGATGCAGCAGGTGACGCAGCAGCGTGACGAACACACCATCACGCGGGCGTTCTCCACCGCGAACGCCGACGAGGAAGCGGTCAATGATCTGATAGCCTTCGATAGCGCGCTGCACGTCGATGCCCCGCGAACGCGCTTCCGCTTTGAAATACTCGTCGAAGCCCGTGCTGCTGTCGGCGCGGAAAATATCCATCAGCGGACTCTGGCGCTCGATGCCCCACAGCAAGCCGCTGAGTTCGTGATTGCTGAACCAGTCGTCAATGACCGAGCGCCACCACGTTCGATAGTGCGGGTTGAGCAGCGATGGGCGAGTGGCGGTGCGTCCCCAGTGGTCACGATCAAGAAAGTGAGCGAAACCCGGCTGCCAGATCGAGCGTATGCCCGAACTCGACGTTTCGCAGTAGTACGGATAGACCTTCATGCCGCGCTTTTTGGCCGCCGGAATCACGTCAGCCAGTGTGTCGAAGCCTTTATAGAGCGGGTCAGGCGCGGCGAACTGTGTATGAAAGGTCGCTTGATAGTAATCAGGATCAGGCTTATAAAACGCGCCGCCCTGTAGATTGTCCGGCTCTTGAACGCCGTGATCGGGAAAGCCATAGAACGCCCGTCCCGCGTTGCCCAGACTCCACGACAGCGCCGAAATCAGCAGCGCGTTGATGCCAGCTTTTTCTTGCAGAATGTCTAAAACTTGCTCGACGCCTTCATCAATGAAACTGATTGCGCCGATCTGAATACCAACGAAAGTCATGTTTTTAGCTTTCAGTTATCAGCTTGTCAGCTATCAGCCAATACAAAGACTTAAC
>JACMMD010000441.1 GCA_014379235.1 Anaerolineae bacterium | reverse complement strand
TTTCTAGCAGGCGCACTGACGCTGCTCATCCTTGACCGCGTGGCTGGTACGGGTTTCTTAAATCCGGCGCAGGGCGGCGACGTGCTGCTGTGGCAGAATGTATTCTGGTTCTACAGCCATCCGGCGGTGTATATCATGGTTCTGCCGGGGATGGGCATCCTCTCCGAAGTGCTGTCGATTCACTCGCGCAAGCCAATTTTCGGCTATAAGATGGTGGCGCTGTCCAGCCTCGCTATCGCGCTGGTGGGCTTCACCGTGTGGGCACATCATATGTTCACCAGCTTGAACCCCGAACTGCGCGTACCGTTCATGATTACCTCGATGATTATCGCCGTGCCAACAGGCATCAAAATCTTTAGCTGGTTGGCGACGATCTGGCGTGGCAAAATCCACTTCCACGCGGCGATGCTGTTCGCCTTGAGCTTCCTGTCGCTGTTCGTCATCGGCGGCATCAACGGCGTCATGCTCGGCGCGCTGCCCTTCGACATTCACGTTCACGATACGTATTTCGTGGTCAGCCACTTGCATTTTGTGTTGTTCGGCGGCAGTGTGTTCGCCATCTATGCGGGCATTTATCACTGGTTCCCTAAAGTTACGGGCAAGATGTTGGATGAGCGTTGGGGCAAGGTACATTGGGCGCTGACCTACTTCGGCTTTCTCGGTACGTTCTTGCCGCAGGTGGTTCTCGGTATTCTCGGTATGCCGCGCCGCGTGGCTGTGTATGACCCATCGCTGCAATGGCTGAACGTGGTTTCCAGCATTTCGGCATTCGTGCTGGGTATCTCGTTCTTCTTCCTACTCTACAACTTCGTCATTAGCATTCGTTCGGGCAAAAATGCCGGCCCGAATCCGTGGCGCGCTTTGACATTGGAATGGGCGACCAGTTCGCCGCCGCCGCCGCACAACTTCAGCGGCGACCCTGTGCCCTTCGATGACCCCTATGGTTATGGCACACAGGCGTCGGTGGATTATCTAAACGCGCAGCTTGGCATCGCGCCGGGTATACCGCACCTCGCAGCGGACGTGCATCCCGCTTCAAAAGCGTCCGCGCACGCGAGTGGGGATTAGTCAGTCAATTTGTAGGGGCGCAGCGCGCTGCGCCCCTACCCATGAAAATCAGGTTTAGTGGGTTATAATTACGAAATGGCACAGCGAGACTTACTTGAGGCGAACCTCTCACGAGAAGAACTGTTAGCCTTACGCAATAAGCGTACCGGGCTGACGATTTTTCAACTCTCGTGGATTCTGGTGTTCGTGTGTCTGGTCGTCGTGAATTTGCAGTTACGCAGTAACTATCCGTCGTGGCCGCCGCCGGGTGTCGAGCCGCTGAGTATCTTCCCGCCAACGCTGGCGACTGTCTTACTCATCGTCAGCGCGGTACTGGCACGACAGTCGATGCAGGCGGTGAACACGGGCAATATCAGCACGTTTCGCTCGTTATGGAAAGCGGTGTTGATACTGGGCGCGGTCTTTGTGGCCATCATCGCTTACGAGTGGATCATTATCCCGTCGAGCGGGCAGTATGGCACGTTGTTCCGCGTGATGACCGCTTATCATGCGGTTCACGCGCTGGCGATTGGCATCTATATGTGGCAAATTTACCGCACGCATATCACGCCAAACGTCACCAACAACACCGAAATCGGTGATTGGTGGCTGTTCGAGGCAGGCGTTAAACTATGGTACTTCGTCGTAGTGGCGTGGATATTGTTCTACGTCGTGCTGTATTGGATTTAGGCTAGAGCAACAGTAACAGGAAGGGCGAATTATTCATGCAACCCGGAATCAGCCGCGCCACATCGATGGGCATTTTGGGCTTTTTACTCGGTATGCTGGCGGTCATCGTTATCCGCGCTTTGCAAGGTCTTATCCCTTGGTGGAATCCCGGCTCTGGCATCATCCTGTCGTCCCTACTGGCATCGGCATTTTTCATGTGGGGCATCGGCGCATTTGACCCGCGCTGGAGCGTTCACGCAGGCGCGCACGGCGACGAACATGAAACCGGCCATGATATTGTCCCGGCAGAAGCCGCGCCCGAATATACCGAAAAGCCAGTGGCGATTTTCGGCCAATATATATGGCAGATCACTTTCCTGTTGATCGCCTTGCTGGTGATTTTAGGCGTAGCCGGCCTTGTCCCCAACGAACTGCAACTGCAGCAGGTAGGCGATGATCTTGGCTCGACATCGGGCAATGCCATGATCGACTTCACACTTGGCGATAACGCGCTTCAAGTCAGCGAACTCACGATCTTCGCCGCGTTCGTAATCTTCACGGTGATTTCGCTGGCGGCGGCGGGAGCGATCATCTCCCTGATGTTCTACTTCCTGTCTCGCGGCGTGACCGAAACGCGCTCGACTGCGCCAACTGACGCAGATCGGACACCGCCGCTGCCCGTTCGTTTGGCCGGGAAGGGTGCAGGTTGGCTGGCGCGTAAACTGCGGACTTCCCTACCGCGATCACTGGGGCAGAAATAGGTACAGAGTACCGAGTACAAAGTACAGAGTTTTAAGAGCTAAAAGCTAATGGCTAATCGCTAGCAGCTAAAAAGGACGAAATTATGGCCGAAGTGCCTTTAGACCGGAATCCCGCGCAAGTGCATACCCACGACAATGTAACGGACGTGGCGCGCAGCATCGACAATCAGAAGTTCGCCACATGGCTGTATCTGGCGTCCGAAGTGGTGATCTTCATGGTGTTGATCGCCGTGTATGTGATCTTCCGTATCAGCCCTGAAGGCGCGGCACAGGTCAAAGAAGTGCAGGAAAACGCTAACATCCTGCTCGTCAGCCTGAACACCTTTCTGCTGCTGGCCAGCAGTTGGGCGATGGTGATGGGTCTGCTGGCGATACAGCGTGGCAACCGCGCTGATTTCCAAAAGTGGATTGGTGGGACGGCGCTGCTAGGGACGTTGTTCGTCATCCTGCAAGGTGTCGAGTACGCGGAATTGGCTCACGAAGGCATCGCCATCTACAACAGCGAATTCGGGATGCGCTTTTATGCACCGACGGCCTTTCACGGGGCGCATGTTATCATCGGCGTGATCTGGGCGCTGATCGTGCTGCGGCGTGGACGCAATGGCCACTACGACTCCAGCACGGGCGGCAACCCCGTCGGCGTAGAAGTATTCGGCCTCTATTGGCATTTTGTGGACGTGGTGTGGATTTTGCTGTTCACGCTGCTGTATCTTCTGTAGAACTTATACACATTGTAGGGGCACGGCGCGCTGTGCCCCTACTGTCACGATGTGGGGAAATGACTAATGGCAGACGAAGAAAAGAATGTCGTACAGGTCGGACAGACGCCTAAAGAAGAGGAAGACGCGCTGGTCGTTGATCCCTCGAATCCGGTAACACCCGAAGAAGAGGCCGTCCTCATCGCGCAAAATCGCGCTGTCGAGGAAGAAGAAAAGCAGCTAGAAGCGGCGGGCATCCCGACACAGTTGGGCGATGCGCTGCTGGGCAAAGAGCCGCAGCGGATTGAAGCCGCAGAACCGCCGCATTCCAAGTCCGAAGCGCTGGCCGAAACCAAAGATGACCACTACAACACGTCGGTGTTCTTAGGGCGCACGTTCCCCTATCCGATCTACACCGTGATCTTCGGCGTTCTAGCAGCGGCGACGGTGATTGAAATCCTCATCAGCGGCATTGCTGTTGAAGCGCTGCGAGTGCCGATTTTGCTGGCGTTGGCGATCATTAAAGCGCTGCTGGTGATCTATTACTACATGCATCTCCGCACCGACAGTCGCATTTTCGCGGTAACGCTAATTATTCCGACTGTGGTGGCATTAGTGGCCATGATGTATCTGCTGTTCGTGCCGACGCGGGGATATTAATCGCTAACCACATACGGTAGCTTGAAAAAACATCGACAGCAGGCATAACGTATGCCTGCTGTTTTTTATTCTCGTGCCGGGAGCTTAACCGCTGCGGGGCAGTGCGGCGGAATGACTTTCGAGACGCTGCATAAGCCGCGACATCATTTATCGTGGGGTGTTTACGATACGGACGACACATGCGTCGCCCCTACAATCTCTTGTAGTCACGACAAAGCACTTTTATTCACCTGATCTAGATCAACTCATCCGCTTTACGCAAACGTGCCGCTAACACGCGCATCACCTGAATGGCGAAAAACGGCGTTTGCTGCACCATAAATGTAAAGCGCTTCTCGTCAATCGGCACGACTTTGCAATCGGTGCGGGCGATAGCCGTACCGACGCGCGGCGCGTGTTCGATGAGCGCCATCTCACCCATGATGCCGCCTTCTTGAAGTGTTTCGACCAGCTTGCCGTGTATCAGAAGATCAACTTCGCCTTCTTGAACCACGTACATCTTCTCGCCCGGTTGGTCGGTCTCGAAG
Source organism: Anaerolineae bacterium (assembly GCA_014379235.1). Taxonomy (GTDB): domain Bacteria; phylum Chloroflexota; class Anaerolineae; order Aggregatilineales; family Phototrophicaceae; genus JACMMD01. Next base: position 1,028 of record JACMMD010000441.1, on the reverse strand, counting down.
ATCACATCGCCCGCCGCATAGGTTTCGAAGTCTTTGGAGTGTTGGAACAACGTCACTGCTGTCATGTAATCCACCTGATTGAAGATCGAACTCAGAAAAAAGCACTTTAGCAAAAGTTTGTGAACATTGTTTTAACGCTTATGCGATGAGATTTAACATTTACCTCGGGCGATGTACGGGCGGCTCAAAGCAAACGAAGTTTGCCGCCGCCCGACAATCGCGTATTCTGAACAGTCCTCTTTTAGCCGAGAGGCGCAGCCAGTTCACCTGTACCCGTGCTAAAGTCGATGAACGAAGCAGCGGTTAGCTCATGAGTGGCAGCGTTGAAAACCGCGCCGCGAACCGTACCATCGGGCAGCACCAGCCAACCGCCGACGAATTCCAGATCGCCAAAACCAAACTCGGAGCGATACAGGCCGGGTGTCCCTTCCGGCAGCAGCTCAAGCGCGAACGCTTTGATCGTGCCATCCGCGAAGGTGAACTGCCCTGATGCGGTGGTTTCGGCCAAAGTCGCCTGAACGCGGTTGCCGCTCGGTGCGGTGATGTCCACCACGTTATCCACCACCGGGCCGACGAACCACTCAGCAATCGAGACCGTGCCTGTGTCGAGGCGGCCATCGCAAATATAAATCGTCGCTTCGCCATTCTCGATACCGATGGCGACCAATTGATCTTCAAAGCCAGTGACCCGGCCAGCATAAGTACGTAAATCGGCGGCGGTCTGAGCCTGTACACCAAAGGCAACAACGGCAAAGACTGTGACGAGCATCAAACCCAGTACGACACGCAGAAGAATCCCAGAACGTTTTTGGGGCTGCATTACGGTTTCTCCCTACCATGGAAACATATTGGCGAAAGTGCCACCAATTACTATAGGCATCATGGCAATAATGCGAAAGTCGCGCCTCTCTCCCCCAGTTTGCAAGGGTTTGCCGCGCCCGTTTCCGGCGCATAATAGATACTAGCAAAATCCATCACAAGGCAGACGACGATGTGGAACGAAAAGCCCAAGCACAAAAACGACGAAC
>JACMMD010000440.1 GCA_014379235.1 Anaerolineae bacterium | reverse complement strand
CTTAAGCTGCTGCGCGGCGAGGAAGTTTATACGCCTGCTGCCGCCGCCGATGCCGCTCACTTGACCAGACACTGGCAAGAAGCACTTGAGCCGGACGACGAAGAAGGTTACGGCTATGACGTGCAGTTTTTAATGCGCGGTGAAGGCATGGATGTCAGCACCGTGCGCGCCACGATTGATGCGATGGGTTGGTCTACATTGGTGGTCGGCAGCGATAAACTCATCAAGGTGCATGTGCATGTTCATGACCCCGGCCAGCCGATCAGCTACGCGATCAGTTCAGGCGCGGCACTGGATGACGTGGTGGTGGAGAATATGCAGCTTCAATATCACCATTACGTTGAGGAGCGCGCCGCACGAGAGGCGATTTCTAGCCCCGACTCGGATCGCTTTGTTGAAAGCGATGTGGTCGTGATTACCGTCGCCAGTGGGCCGGGCTTCCGGCGGTTGTTCAGCGAGGAGTTAGAGTCGGCACGGGTCATCGACGGCGGGCAGACGATGAACCCTAGCACAGAAGATTTTCTCAAGGCGATTGATTCGCTGCCCAATACTTGCATCGTCATTCTGCCGAACAACAAGAATATTTACATGGCGGCGCAGCAGGCGGCAACGCTGGCTGAAGGACGTGGCAAGCGTGTTCGTGTTGTACCAAGCCGAACATTACCGCAGGGCGTGAGCGCGATGTTCGCTTACAACAACCTAGCGCGCTCCGGCGATGTGGATGAAATCGCCGCGTCGATGACTGAGGCGATGCCGAACGTGGTCACGCTGGAAGTGACGACAGCTACGCGCACGGTTGAACTGGATGACATCGCCATTACCGAAGGGCAGCTTATCGGGCTGCTGGATGATAAGATCGTCACGGTGGGCGAGGAAATGACCGGGATTGTGCGCGATCTTCTTCAAAAAGCCTTTGCCAATCAGCGTGAACTGGTAACGATTTACTATGGATGCGACGTAGACGAGGCTCAAGCTGAAACGCTGGTCGAAGCACTGGCTGAGGAATTCGACGGGCCGGAATTTGAGATCGTCGGCGGCGGGCAAACGTTGTATCCCTATATCATCAGTGTGGAATAGCGCGATGGCGACGCTAGGCATAAGCATCGTCACCGATAGCTGCGCGCACTTTTCGACTCCGCATTTTACGCAGCAAGTTCCGATCACGGTTGTCCCGTTCAAAATGGACATTGCCGGGAAAACGTACCGCGAAGGCGTGGACATCAGCGCGGAAGATGCGTTGCAATTGATCGCCCATCAGCCGACTGCGCCGCGTGTTTTTCCGCCTTCCAAGAATGATTATGTTGAAGTGTTTACGCGCTTGGCGCGGCACAGTGAAGCCATCGTCTCGATTCACTCGTCACGCAAGATGTACGGCAGTTGGGATAATGCCCATGCCGCCGCGCAGGGTTTGATGGGTCACTGCGAAATCGCCGTCATCGACTCGCAAACGCTGTCCGCAGGTCAAGCGATGCTGGTGCGTTTGGCGGGTCGGGCCATCGAGCAGGAAGCCACGTTGGATGATGTGGTGCGGGTGGTGCGCGGGGCAGTCGAGCGCATCTACAGTGTATACTACGTCGAAACGATGGATTATCTGCTGCAAAATAAGCTCATGGACTCGTCTCACGCCATTCTCGGAACGATGCTCGGCGTGAAACCGTTTTTGACGATGGAACACGGGCTGCTTGTGCCGATGGAAAAGGTGCGTACCCGCCCGCAAGCCATCGAGCGCCTCGTCGAATTCGTGATCGAGTTCACCGAAATCGAGGACGCAGTGATCGCACAGCACACAGCACACATCAACGAACACACGCGCACACTGCAAGATCGACTCGCGGCGGAGTTTCCCGGACGTTATTTTCCGCACACGATTTACGGGCCGTCACTCGCGGCACTGATCGGCCACAACGCTACCGGATTGGTGATCCTAGAAAGTCCTATAGAAGAGTTAGACGATGACTTCTAAAAAAATACGTTTTGTTACGGACAGCACCTGCGATCTGCCGCCTGATTTGATTGAAAAGCACCACATCGGCGTTGTGCCATGCTTCGTCAATTTCGGTGGGCAAAGCTACGCGGATAACGGCATCGACATAACCCGCGAGGATTTTTACACGCGTCTGCCGGATATACATCCGTCACCGAAGACAGCCGCGCCGCCGCCTGCGGTGGCCGAGAAAGTTATCCATGAGACGTTCGAGGGTACTGACCATCTGGTGATATTGACCGCGCCGGCCCGCTTGAGCGCGATCTATAATTCGATGCGTTTAGGGGCAAGCAAGCTGCCACAGGATCGCGTGACGCTGGTTGACAGCCTCACGGTAACGATGGGCTTGGGCTGGCAGGTACTCATCGCGGCGGAAGTCGCGGAAGCCACTGGCGATCTTGACAAGGTGCTGGATGCGATCAAACGGGTGCGCGACAATCAGAAGACCTATGCGATACTGGCAACGATGCGCTACTTACAGAGCAGTGGGCGCATCAGTTGGGCGGCGGCCAGCATCGGTGCGCTGCTGCAAATCAAGCCCGTGTTGAAAGTGGGCGATAGTGAAGTAGCCGCCATCAGCCGCGTCCGTACTTTCAAGCGCGCTGTTGAGGAGATCGTCACGCTGACGAAGGCGGAAGCGCCGCTTGACCGTTTGGCGATTCTGCACACGAATAACCTCGAAGGCGCGCACGAACTCAAAGAACATTTGGGCGAAATCGCCCCTTCGGATACAATATTTACAAACGTGACAACCGTCATTGGCACACATGTGGGGCCGGGCGCTTTAGGGGTTGCAACTGTAAGCGAACGTTGGAAGCAGGGTTAGCAAGGTAACAAACATGCCATCGGCGTTGGAAACACTCGTAAAAATTCTCAAGCTGGAGCGCGAACAGGGTTATAAGAACTCTGCCGTTATCGGCGGGTTATCGTCGTTCAGTGAAAAATGGTCAGGCGATGCTCATTCGCAAGCGCGCAAGCCGGAGCATCACCTTCTGGTAGACGAGATTGGCGGTCTGCTGCGAAACTACGACGGACTGGAAGCGCACAGCGAACGGCACGGCACCATCAACTATATGCTGGATCGAATCATGGGGCGTGTGCCGCCGCCGGGAGGTCAGCGCGCCGTTGACGCGGGAGCGGCGGATTCGGCTGAAGCGACTCCGCACAGTGGCAAGGCGAAACCCGCCGAACGCCCACCGGAACGGGAGCGGCCACCACGAAGCGATGTCAATCGCCCCGAACGCCCGCCGCGCTCAGACGTTGCGGACGGTGTTGGTCAACAGGTACAACAGGCGCGTGAGCAGCGCCCGCCGCGCTCCGATGTTTCAGATGGCATCGGGCAACAAGGTCAGCCTATGCGCGAACAGCGTCCGCCGCGCTCCGATGTGAATCGACCCGATGCAAATCGGCCTGATGCACCACGACCAGAGGGCGGAAGAGGGCGCGCAGGTCAGCCGCCTGAGCGTGGCCGGCAGGCGCGGCCAGAACGTGGTCGCCCCGAACGGGGCGGTGGTATACAAGGCGAACGGCCTCGTGGTCGTAATGATCGTCCGCGTCAGGAGCGCTTCGAGTTCGAGGCGATTGATGAGGGCTACATCATCGTACCGTCGCAGGACGAACGGCGTGGACAGCCCGCGCCTGTGGTCATCGACGTACCGCCGAAACCGCGCCTCGAACGGCCACTACGTCGCCCGCGTCCTGAGCGTTCAGCCGAAGAATCATCGGATATTCTGCGGGGTTTGAAGGCCGGCGTCGAAGCCGTGCGCGGCGTGGGGCCACGCATGGCACAGACATTGGCTAAGATGGGCCTCGAGACGGTCAACGACATGGTGTTTCACCTGCCGCGCCGTTACGACGATTACACCAGCCTGTCGTACATCAGCCACCTTGAACCCAACAAGGCCGTGACGGTCATCGGCACAGTGCGTCATGCCGAAGTTCGGGCGAGTCGCAATCGTCGCAAAGACTTCGTAGTGGTCTTGGACGATGGTTCGGCCATGATGAACATCACGTTCTTCGGGCAGTTCTATCTTGAACGCATGATTCGCATCGGCAATCAAATCGTCGTCAGCGGCGAAACCGAAATTTTCCGCAACCGCCTGCAAATGTCTAACCCTGAGTGGGAGCAGCTCGACTCGGATTACTTGCATACGCTCAGTATTGTGCCCGTCTACCCGCTCACTGAGGGCATCGGGGCGCGCACCATGCGTAAGATGATGAAGGGCGTGGTCGAATACTGGGCAGACCGTATCCCCGACTATATGCCGGAAGCGGTACTCGAACGCGCTGATCTGGCCGATCTCGGTTGGACGCTGAAAAACCTGCACTTCCCCGAAGGCTTTGACCATCTGCACCATGCGCGGCGGCGCTACCTGTTCGATGAACTGCTGCTGATGCAGCTTGCCATCTTGCAGAAGCGCCACGAGTGGCAGTCCGTACCCGGCGACGTGCTGGACGTTAGCGACGAATTTCTCGAATCGTTCATTTCGTCGGTGTTCCCGTATCCGCTGACAGGGGCGCAGCAGCGCTCGATTCAGGATATTCGCCGCGACGTGAGCCAGCCCATTCCCATGAACCGTTTGCTGCAAGGCGATGTCGGTTCGGGCAAGACGGCGGTGGCGTTGGTGGCGTTGATGATGGCCGTCAGCAACGGCAAGCAAGCGGCTATCATGGCCCCGACCAGCATTCTCGCGGAGCAGCATTATCGCAATCTTGGGCGCATGTTGGAGAACGCTCCCGTCGATCAAAAGCCGGTTATCGCGCTGCTGACGAGCGCGCTCACCACCACGGAACGCCAGTCGATTTATCGTGGTATCGCTGACGGTTCGATTGACATCGTGATCGGCACTCACGCCATCATTCAAGAAGGTGTCGAGTTCAAGAATCTGGCTGTGGGTGTCATCGACGAGCAGCATCGCTTCGGCGTGGAGCAGCGCGGCGCATTACGCGGCAAGGGCACGAATCCCCATCTGCTGGTGATGACCGCGACACCAATCCCTCGCACGTTGGCGCTGACGATGTACGCCGACCTCGACCTATCGGTGATGGACGAGATGCCGCCGGGACGTATCCCGATTGAAACGCACATTTTGAACTCGGTGGCGCGTGAACGGGCTTACAACTTTGTTGAGAAAGAGATCAGCGAGGGACGGCAAGCATTTGTCGTTCATCCGTTGGTTGAGGAGTCGGAGAAGATTGATGCCGCATCCGCGATGGAAGCGTTCGAGCGGCTGACGAAAGTGTTTTTCCGCCACAAAGTCGGTTTGCTGCATGGTCGCATGAAGCCCGCCGAAAAAGACGAAGCGATGCTCAAGTTTAGTCAGGGCGAGTTCGATGTGCTGGTGACGACATCGGTGGCCGAAGTCGGCGTAGATGTGCCGAACGCGACGGTGATGATAATTGAAAGCGCAGATCGTTTCGGCTTATCGCAGCTTCATCAGTTTCGAGGACGTGTTGGGCGTGGTGCTCATGCGTCATACTGCTTGTTGATTTCCGACAGCGATACCGAAGACGCGCAAGTTCGCCTGCAAGCGATGGTAGACACGACGGACGGTTTCAAACTGGCTGAGGTAGACTGGAAGATGCGCGGGCCGGGCGATTTGCTGGGTACGCGGCAGAGCGGACGCAACCTGTTGGTGCTGGCGCAGGAGATTACGCCGCAGTTGGTCGAACTGGCGCAGCGCGAGGCGCGTACTCTGTACGAGCAAGACTCGACGCTGTCCGCCGACGAACATCGCTTGCTGGCGCAGCGTGTAGCCATGCTGCATAATGATAGCGGTGATATGAGCTAAGAAGTTCTGAGTACCGAGTAAAATACAGTGCAAGTACAGCAGTACGAGGTTCGAAAAGCGGAGACTAAGGCTAGAGGCTAAAGCTGATAGCTGAAATGCTGACAAGCTAATTGCTAGGGAGCAAAGTAATGAGACGGGCTGTATATCCGGCGTCACTAGACCCGATTCATAACGGGCATATCGACATTGCGCTGCGGGCGTCACGTATTTTTGACGAGGTGATTGTCGCTATTTACGACATGCCTAAGAAGAAGGTACTACTCACGTTGGAGGAGCGGGTTCTGCTGGCCAAGCGTGCTTTTGCAGAGCAGAAGAATATCCTAGTTGCGCCTTACAGCGGATTAACGGTAAACTATGCCAAACAAGAAGGCGCGATGGCGCTAATTCGAGGACTGCGGGTATTCTCGGACTTCGAGTTTGAGTTCCGCATGGGGCTGGCGAACAAACAGCTAGCGCCAGAGATTGAGACCGTCGCTATAATGACGGACGAAAAGCACCTGCACATTAGTTCCAGCACCATCCGTGAAATTGCGGAACTGGGCGGGGATGTGAGGAGTATGGTGCCGGGATTTGTGGCGGATAAGCTGGCAGAACGCTTTGCCGAACTGCACGCTAATCACAGCAGTCCGGGCTACATGATTAGTATCCGGGACTAAAGAGGCGGAGGGGAAGGCTGTATGGATATTCAACATTTAGTTGACCGACTTGAAGATTTGATCGATGAGGGGCGTCACTTCCCGTTCAGCAAGTTCACGCTGATCGACGAAGAACGAGCACTGGAACTTATCGACCAGATGCGGATTTCGATTCCAGAAGAAATCGAAAAAGCGGCGCGTGTCTTGGCGCAGCGTGATCGCGTGTTGGCACAGGCCAACGAAGAAGCGGCGCGCATTGTGCAATCGGCGCGTGATCGTGGCGATCAACTGGTTGACCGTGAAGCGATGGTTCAGGCCGCGCAGAGCCGGGCCGCCAACATCGTTGAGCAAGCGCGTCAAGAGGCCGAAGTCATCACCCGCGATGCAGATGGCTATGTGATGGACGTGCTTGGCAAGCTGGAAAGCGAACTGAACAAAACGCTCGGCGTGGTTCGCAATGGCATCAACGAAGTGACTGCCGTACCGACACCAATTGCTCATGCACAGCCAGTCAATCAGGTTGTCCCGCCAGCAGTACAAGCAGCAGCGCCGGAAGCGGCGTCATTGGCGACACCGTTCACGCCGCCGCCAGTACGCGAAACGGTTGACGCGGGCACGGGCGATGGTGGCCGCAGCGAGAGCCGTTTCAAAAGAAAATAGTCTGACCAAATCGGCCAGTTAAATAGGGGTATCGCCCCTCATTGGTGTCTCTGTGGTGAGGATGTTCGCCATAGAACAGGTGTCAGCATCGGTTAAGCAGGGTATCTACGAGTACCCTTTTACTTTTTATCCCACTTTGCAGCACTACGCGGTCTTATGCGTCTTGTGTACATCGCACTCGGTTGGATTGCAGGCATCGTTGTCGCCGCCGATGAGCGGTTTAGTATCGCGCCTGTTATCTGGCTCATTGCCTGCGGATTGACCATACTTGCCGCGTGGTTTTTTCGCCGTTTCCCCCTAAGACTTCCGCTCATTATCATCGCGGTATTCGCTCTCGGCGGACTGCGCTTCGCGCTGTTTCCGAATACGAGCGCGCTGGCCCAATATAACAACGTCGGCGGGCTGACGATTGAAGGCGTGGTGGTCGATGAACCCGACGTGCGTGATGATCGCGTCAATTTGCGCGTGGCTGCTGAGACGGTGACTCGCGGCGGGCAAACTATCGCTGTGGAAGGCCTTGTTTTGGTGCAGTCGCCGCCGATCATCCGCGTTCGCTATGGGGATCGTGTCACCGCGACGGGCGACTTGATTACACCGAACGAAATCGACACTTTTTCTTATGCCGATTTTCTGGCCCGAGAGGGTGTTTATAGTATCATGACCAACACCGCCGTCGAAATCCTTTCGAGCGGGCATGGTAGCCCGCTGTTCGCCGCGCTCATCGACATGCGGACGCGGGCACAAGCTGCGATTGAAAGTTATCTGCCAGAGCCGCAAGCCTCGTTGTTGAGCGGTATCATACTCGGAGATGAGAATAGTATTGCGCCGGATGTGCGTGATGCTTTTGCCAGCGCAGGTGCATCGCATATCATTGCGATCAGCGGCTTCAACATGGTCATCGTAGGTGAGGTGACGCGGCGTTTTTTGGAACGTGCCCGCGTCGGAAGGCGGCTCACGCTGCTGCTAGTGATTGCAGTGCTGCTGGTCTATACATTGTTTGTCGGCGCGGGGACATCTGTCGTGCGGGCCGCAGTCATGAGCAGCGTTTTGCTGGTTGGTGGCTTGATGCGGCGTAAGGGCTACGTACCTGCAACGCTGGCTTTCACGGTGCTGTTGATGTCGGTAGCCAACCCAACTGTACTGTGGGACATTAGTTTTCAGTTGAGCTTTTTTGCGGTACTTGGGCTGGCGCTGTTTGGCCAGCCACTGTCAGTATTGTTCGGTGGCCTGTCACAGCGTTCGGGGAGTGTCGGGCGGGTATTTGGCGGCTTTGTTTTTGAGCCGTTGGCTGTAACGATTGCGGCACAAGCGCTGACGCTGCCACTGAGTGCGCTCTACTTTCATAGCTTTTCCTTGTTGACTTTGCCCGCAAATTTACTGGTCTTGCCTGTGCAGCCTGCTTTAATGGGCGTGGGAGCGCTGGCGACGGTGACTGACTTTGTGCCTGCGCTGGCGCAAGCGTTGTATTGGCTCGATCTGGTGCTGCTGGCGTGGATGACTGGAGTCGTGCGCTGGTTCGCGGCGCTGCCTGCCGCGCAGGTGGAACTGTATGTTAGCCCGAACCTCGTCGCGCTGTTTTTCGTGGCGGTGGTTGGTGTGGCGATGACGCGGGCGGCCCAGCCAACTTGGGCGCAAAGGTTGGGACGCTTGATTAGTCGGCGCAGCGTGGTCAGCGCGACTTTGTTCGCGGGGCTAGCGACGTTGATACTGATTGTGGCGCTGGTTCGCAGCCGCCCAGATGGACTCTTGCACGTATGGTTTTTGGATAACGGCCACAGCAACGCCGTATTGATGCAAACACCGAACGGAGCGCATATTCTGATCGATGGCGGGCGATTTCCGGCGCGCTTGCTGACGGCGCTCGGTGATCGACTGCCGTTCAATGACCGCCAAATCGAAGTGCTGGTTGTCACTCAGCCGGATGCCAACGAGTTTGGCGCGCTGACTACGGTGTTGGAACGTTACCATGTGGGCGTGGCATTGATGAACGGCCAGTCGAACTTAGGCGAACCGTTTGCCGCACTGCAAAGTGCGTTGGCCAACGGCGATGTCGAGGTGGTTACTGTCGGTGCTGGATACTCGCTGGATGTGGATGACGGCTTGCGCTTGGATGTGCTGCATCCGCGAACGCCACCGCAAATCACCGACAGTTTAGATGAGGGCGCGCTGGTGCTGCGTGTGGTTTATGACGAGGCGTCGTTCTTGCTCACGTCTGACGTGAGTGCGGAAGGGCAAGCGGAACTTTTAGCGACGGGGCAGTGGCCATTGGCGACGGTGCTGCAACTACCGCAGCATGGCCGAGCGCGTTCGCTGGATGCTGAATTTCTGGCCGCGGTTCAGCCGCAGGTGGTTGTATTACAGAGTGACGTGTCCAATCGCTTGGGCGATCCCGACCCCGATACGCTCGCACAGTTAGGTGATACCTCGCTGTACCGCACCGATCAAGGCGGCACGATTCACATTTGGACGGATGGGCGCGAGTTGTGGGTTCAGCAGGAAACGTCGGGGAGCGAGTAAAGATTCATGCGAATAGAGGCGCGATGTGCTGCGCCTCTATTCGTGATTGAAAGCAAACTAGGAGCGCTGCTCAACGAGCCAGAAGATGAAGAAGTACAGCCCACCGAAAATTGCCGTGAGAATGGCCGGCACCATCGCTTTGACCGTTTTTCCTGCGCGTACACGCACCATCCCGACGGCAATCAACGGCAGTGCGAACATGGCGATGTGTAGCATGAGCGTGCCAAAGGCTCTGGGCTTGAACACTTGCAGCAGGTCAATGATGCACGTTAGGATGACGATGCCGATTATGACCGTCGAAGTCATGTTCTTGTCGGGGATGAGCAGCAGTGTAACGAAGCTCAGGAAGAAGATTACATACAGGAAGATGTTCCAGAGCGGGTTCACATCTGATGGCCACAACAGCTTTAGAATGTCATCCATCTCAGGCATGGTATAACTCCTCGATAAATCAACCATTACGAATAGTTTATGATAGCACGTCAACGGCATTCGCTACCATAAAAATAGTGAGTTAGGGTCGGTTGGCATCAGCTTTCATAGCTTAATAACGACTCCATCACAGAGGGTAGATGTATATCGCCCTTGTAATGAACGGTATGGATACCGAGCGCCGCCGCACCCGCAATGTTATCGGCGTTGTCATCAATGAACACCGTCTCTGGCGCAGGCCGATTGAGCGCGGTTAAGATCGCTTGGAAGGCGGCAGCGTCGGGCTTCATAACGCCGATGTTGGCGGAAATCAAAAGCGGGTCAAACAGGCTGTCGATATTCAGTGCGCGCAGCTTTTCCATCAGCGCGGGGCTGTCGTTGCTCAGTAGGGCGACGATGTGGCCAGCGGCGCGTAATGTTTGGATGTAATCAACCAATGCCATGTCCAACGTATCGCCGCTGTAGAACTCGTCGGCAAGCTGCTGCGTATCGCCTTCGCTGATGCCAAGCTGCGCGCCGACATCGGCCCAATAATCCGCGACGGAAACGCTGCCCGTCTGTGCCTTGTGCCATGTCGCGCTGCCGTGTACGATTCGTTCGACGCTGCCATGCGGCAGGCTGAGTTTTTCATCCCATTGATGGCGGGGGCGGTAGTCGGTTGTTTTCATCAAGACACCGCCGAAATCGAATATAATGGCGCGAAGTGTAGATGGGCGATTTGTCAATTGAGGGGGCATGGGTTCGGGCTTCACTCCTTCGATGAAGATCAGTGTTTATAGACGAACGGGATGTTGATTAGACCATGTTACGCCCTTGGCTGTACCGTCTCTATAGTAAGATTCAATTTATTCCGGGTTGGTGGCGGCGGCGTAAACCTTCGACCCATGCGCTGCCGAGTTACATCTGGCGTGCGATTGTCAGTTTTAGCGATCATGGCTTGCAGCAGGCCGCCGCGCTGGCCTTCTATTTTATCTTCTCGATCTTCCCTTTGACGCTGTTGATCGCCATTGGACTCAGCCGCCTGCTGGATACGGCGGTGGCACAAGACCAGATTACTACAGGCATGTCGTTGTTTTTGCCTCAGCCAACCATCGAGCTTTTGCAGACCAACGTCTCCGACGCACTCATGCAAAGCAGTTCGTTCGGGATTGTGGCGGTGGTCAGCTTGATCTGGTCAGGCTTAGGCTTGTTCACCAATGTGACGTATTCGCTGGATACGATCTTTCGTGTTCCGGCACAGCGCAGCCTGATGAAGCAGCGCGCTGTCGCTTTCGGTATGGCGCTGCTGCTGATAGTGCTGGTGGTGACATCGTTTCTCACATCGGGTGTATTGTTTCTGGTTTCGGCGCTGCTGCTCGATCAGCCGACGATCTGGATTACGATTGGCATGTTCTTCTTGCCGCTCGGTCTCGATATGATGATTTTTGCGCTGCTGTTTCGTTATGTTCCGGCGCGGCGTGTGCATTGGGATGCGGTGTGGCCCGCCGCAATTATCGGCGCGACGGGTTGGGAACTCTTGAAGGCCGGTTTCGGTTGGTATCTGGAAAACCTCAATAACTACCAGTTTGTGTATGGCAGCATCGCTACGCCGATTGTGCTGCTGTTGTGGGCCTATCTGGTGGCATCGATTTTCCTGTTGAGCGCGGAATTGTGCGCTCAGTTGAACGAATGGGTGACTACTTACCACGAGCGTGAACCCGTGCGGGTGCTGCTAGAACGTCCGCCGACGACGCTGCATTTGCCTCCCAAACCGCCGCGAACTTAAACGACTTACCGCAGGGTTGCAGAAAGGCAGAGACGCAGGGAAGATCAAACAAAGGTTTTCTCTTTTTCCCTGCATCCCTGTACCTCTGCGGTAAATTTTTTAG
>JACMMD010000038.1 GCA_014379235.1 Anaerolineae bacterium | reverse complement strand
TCCCAGTGATCGGGATGTGGCGTTCGTGTTTCAGTTTTTCGCGCTGTATCCACATCTCACGGCGCGGGATAACATCGCGTTTCCATTGCAGGCTCAAGGTGAGAATCGCGCAAATGTGGACAAGCGCGTTCAAGATGTAGCGCGGATGCTGCGAATCGAGCATTTGCTGAAATCACGTCCCGGCGCGTTGAGCAGCGGCGATCAGCAGCGTGTCGCGTTGGCGCGGGCGTTGGTTCGCAGACCAGCGGCCTTTCTGATGGATGAGCCGTTAGGCGCGCTCGACGCGGATTTCCGTGAGACGATGCGCGCCGAGATCAAGCGGTTGCATATCGATCAAGGTGCGACAACGGTCTATGTGACGCACGACCAGATTGAAGCGATGGCCATGGGCGATCGTATTGTGGTCATGTCGGCGGCGGTGGTACAGCAGGTGGGTACGCCGTTCGAGGTGTATCACAATCCGGCGAACCTGTTTGTGGCGCGCTTCATCGGCAGTCCGGGCATGAATCTGTTATCCGGGCGTGTTGCTGATGGTGTGGTTCATTTACCCGGCGGCAATCGCTTTCCAGTTCCACCAGAATGGCATTACGCGCTCAACGCAGAAATCGGCAGCGAAGGGCAGATTGTCATGGGGTTTCGTCCAGAAGCGGCGAAAGTTACGGACACGGGCGCGCTGACGGCGGAAGTTTATGCATCGGATTTGCATGGTGGCTATACGATGCTGCATTTGGCTTTGAGCGGCGGCAGCACAGACCTCGTTCATGCGCGTGCAAGCCGCCAGGCGGCGACCTATGCGATTGGCACACCTGTGCGCTTTGATCTTGATCCCGCGATGGTGCGCTTCTTTAATCCCGAAACCGAATTGGCACTCAGACCGGAGGTGCGCCTTGAGTAATGTGGCGCTTCAAGGTATTTCCAAGCAGTTCAAGCAGTCGATTGCCCTGCGCGATGTTTCGTTTTCGATCAATGACGGCGAGTTTTTCGTGCTGCTTGGCCCGACAGGCTCCGGTAAAACGACCACGCTGCGGGTGATTGCCGGACTAGAAAAGCAGGACGAAGGCAGCGTGTCATTCGATGGTCATTTGGTCGATAAGCTCGTGCCGTCAGACAGGGATGTAGCGTTCGTGTTTCAGCAGTATTCACTGTATCCAACAATGACGGTTTACGACAATCTCGCGTTTCCACTGCGCTCACCTTTGCGACATTTGCCAGAGGCGGAAATCCGCAGTCGAATCACCAAGGCGGCGGAGACGCTGAGAATCAGCCATTTGCTTGAGCGTAAGACAGCTAAACTCTCCGGCGGTGAGATGCAGCGTGTTTCCATCGGGCGGGCGATTGTACGTGAGCCGCGCATTTTCCTGATGGATGAGCCGCTCTCCAATCTCGACGCCAAGCTGCGCGAGTCGCTGCGTGTGGAACTCAAGCACATTCAAAAGACGCAGGCCAGCACGACGCTGTTTGTGACCCACGATCAGATCGAGGCGCTGACGATGGCTGACCGTATCGGTGTCCTGCTCAATGGGCGCATCGTGCAGGTGGGTACGCCGCACGACATCTATGACCGCCCGACGACGACATTTGTGGCGCAGTTAGTCGGGTCGCCGCGCATCAATTTGCTGCAAGCAACCCGCGACGATCTATCGCTGCGTATCCCCAACAGCACCATCAAACTGCCTGTGCCGACGACCAAGAATCTGCCCGCGTCGTTCCTACTCGGTGTACGTCCCGAAGACGTGCGCCCAAGCGAAGGCGGGACGTTGGTTGGGCGAGTGGGGTTGATCGAGCCGCTCGGTGTTGAGACGGTGATTCACATTCGCTCTGGCGAACAGTCGCTGACGAGTATCATTTCCGGCATGACCAATCTGCGGATTGGCGACGACGTTCAGTATGACATCGCGCTTGATCGTCTACATTATTTCGATGCAGACGGCAAACGTATAACGGTGAGCCAATAAAGAAAACTGGAAGGGAAGAACCGCGATGACCAAACGGGTTCAGCCGCCGAAGCGACTGCTGTATGCGATGGCGATATTGGTAGGGGTGGGTTTAGTCGCCGGGCCGGTAAGCCAACTGATTATCCCACCGGAAGAGATGAACAAGGCGATCCTTATTCTTGGGTTGCCGTTTTTGTCGATCTTTATTGCGATACTGCTCGGTTTTATTTATTTTATCTTCGTCGTGGCATCACGCTTGAACGGCGTGGTTGAAATGCGGGTGTATCGGCCCATCGAGGCGATCATCATCGCAGGCATTTTGATTGGCGTGTTCGGCATGTTCCAGCCTTTTAACATTCTCGGCTATCAATATGGCTTCATTGTGCTGTTGATTTCAACGCTGGCGTTCATCGTGTGGAGTCACGTCACACCAAAGGGCGAGATCAATAACGAAGAAGTCGGGCCGGTTTCCGTGCGCCACATGATTGAACACGAAGCCGAAATCCCGAGCGAACTGCTTCACCAACCGGGCATGCAAACCACGCAAGAAGTCCTCACACGTCGCTCTTCGGATGAAGTGTAGACGTTAGAAACCGTTAGGGCGACGCATGCGTCGCCCCTACATTTCATAATGTCAACGTTTTGAATCTGCGCGCTTGTTCTTCGATGGCTGGCTCAACGGCGAGACGTTCGATGCTGGACGCGCCGAAGAATCCGGCGATGCCTTCAGTATGGTCAAGGATATAACGCGCATCTTCCGGCTCCGCAATCGGGCCGCCGTGACACAGCACTAACAC
>JACMMD010000439.1 GCA_014379235.1 Anaerolineae bacterium | reverse complement strand
GCCCCATACGGCTGACGAAACCATTAAGTCAGGCAAAGTCGCTGTTCGTACCTTAAAGACGAAGGCTGGCAATATCATCCGCTTTACCGATGAGGCTGGCAAAGAAAAGATCGAAATCATCGACGCCAAGCAGGGCACGACGATCACACTGGATGGCACACAGAAATCGCTGACGATCACCTGTGAAGGCGACATGACGCTATCCGCTGAAAAAGGCAACTTCACTGTCAAAGCTAAAGCGGTTAAGGTTGAAAGCACATCAACGCTGGATCTCAAAGCCACCGGGCCCGCTAGTCTCGAATCTAGCGCCACGGTGAAGGTCAAAGGCACAATGGTCAACATCAATTAACCGATGGGGTTTTCTACCCGCCGCAACCAAAAGTTGCACAGCGAGTAGTCCAACCCCTACAATTTTAGATGCGTTTTGCGACGCAGTCGCCAGCCGCCGCAGAAGATATCCATCCATCTGCCGAGCAACTGGTTAGGGAGTGGGAGCGAATGGAAAGTTTTCTAGGACGCGGTTTATCGTTTCCGTTGCGCCTGAATGACCGTGATCGTTTTGCGATGGTGCAAGGCGAAATCGACATCAAACAGGCGATTTTCATCATCGTTAACACAATACCGGGTGAGCGTGTAATGCACCCGGATTTCGGCTGCGAAATTCACTCGTTGATTTTTTGGCCAGCTAACGATCAGACAGCCGCCATAGCTGAGCGTTATGTGAACGATGCGCTTCTCCGCTGGGAGCCGCGTATCGATCTCCAATCCGTGACCGTATTCCCCGGTTCAACGGAAGTCGGTGAACTTCTCATCGAGGTCAGTTATTCGGTCAAGAACCAGCACGACTCGCGCAGCCTGATCTTTCCATATTATTTGCTACCAGAATAGAGGATTATCGGTATGGCCCTTGAAGCACCGAAGTTAGATGATCGCGCATTTGCCGATATCGTTGAAGAGGCACGGCGGCGTATTGCACTCTACTGCCCTGAATGGACAGACCACAATCTGAGCGATCCCGGTATCACGCTGATCGAGCTGTTCGCGTGGATGACGGATATTGTACTTTATCGCTTGAACCGTGTGCCTGATAAGAACTATATCAAGTTCATGGAACTGATCGGGATGCGCCTGCATGAGGCGGAACCCGCCCGCGCTCCTGTAACATTTTGGCTGTCCGCGCCGCAGCCAACTTCCATCACGATCCCCAGCGGCACAGAAGTCGCCACCGTCCGCACCGAGACTGAAGATGCCATCGTTTTCAGCACCGATGGGCCGATGGAAATCTTTGTTCCCACGCTGCAACATTTGATGACTAGTTCGGGTGAGGCAGCAGAAGGCCGCTCGTTCGTCATGCACAATGTTGCCGCCGTCGAAGTGGGCTTGGACAGTTTCCCGGTGTTTGCATCGTCCACGCCGCGCACGGGTGATGCGGTCTACTTCGGCTTTGAAGAAGACTTGAGCCACCATATTGTCGGGATTCAGTTGGATGTCGATACCGCCGAAGGTGCAGGCATTGACCCCAACAATCCGCCTTACGTGTGGGAAGTTCTCGGAACAACCTCGAACCAGAGTTGGGTTAAGGTCGATGTGGATATCGACAACACGCTTGGACTCAACGTCAACGGCTTGATCCGGCTGCATCTACCACAGTTACGCCGCGCCGTCCGCAATGACAACTTGGCCTATTGGATACGCTGCCGCCTTGACTTGTCCGACGATAAGCGCGGCTACGGTGTCAGCCCGCAGGTGAAGCGTGTCGCCGTCTCTAGTTGGGGCGGGACGATTGATACAACCAACGTTACCCGCATTCGTAACGAGACGATTGGCCGCTCCGACAGCACACCGGGTCAGCGTTTTTACCTCGAACATGTGCCGATTGTGGTACGCACGGCGGAAGAATATTTGTTGGTGCGTTATGAAGATGGCCGTGAGGAACGCTGGTACGAAGTGGGCGATTTCTCCACGTCAACGGTTGAAGATCGCCACTACAGCGTCGACAGCCAAACGGGCGAACTGCGACTTGGGCCAGCCTTACCCCAACGTGAGGGGCATATTCGCCGCTTTGGTGCGATCCCGCCGAAAAACGCACTGCTGATGATGACCGCATATCGCTCCGGCGGCGGACAATCCGGCAACGTCGCCGCGCATACGCTTTCAGTTCTCAAGACTGCCCTGCCCTATGTTGACCGTGTTACCAACCGTAAAGCGGCGATAGGTGGGCTGGACGCTGAAAATCTCGAAAACGCCAAGCTGCGCGTACCGGGACATTTACGCTCATTGAACCGGGCCGTAACCGCGTCTGACTTTGAATATCTCACCCGCGAATCTGTTCCCGGTTTGGTCGGGCGGGTTCACTGCCTGCAACCCCCGTTGACCAGTCGCGGTGAAGTGCGCGTATTGGTCATTCCAAACATCACGCGCTTGCAAGGCTTCATCTCGCCCGAAAGCCTCACCTTGCCAGCCGAACTGCGCGGGGACATCATCGCTTATCTCGATGAGCGCCGCTTGCTGTCAATGCATTTGGACGTGACCGCCCCTGCTTATCAATGGGTAGAGACGGAAGTTCGCTGCCGGGCCAGCGTTCACTACAAATTCGAGCGAGTACGGCAGACCGTCGAAAACAAGTTGTTCGAATTTCTAAATCCGACTATCGGCGGCCCCAATGGCGATGGTTGGCCCTTCGGGCGTGACCTGTTCATTTCCGACATCATGGCGGTGCTGCTCACCGTGCCGGGTGTCGATTTCATCCGTTCGGTAAAGATGTTCCCTGTCACCTATCAGGATGGAAATTTCACGCGGGGTAACGAAGTTCAGGAACTTCCAGTAGTTGCACATGGGGTCATTGTGTCGTATCGCCACAGTGTACGCGGCGATTAAAATCGCTATGGACTCAAGAAACGCAGCATCACTGATACCGAGAGATGGCGATGGCAGACCTTAACGGTAGTAAAATCTTACTGAAACTCAGCGGGCCGGAAATTAGTGAAGACCAACTCACGGTTAGTTCGCAAGGGCTTCGCGTTGGTCGCTCGAAAGATAACGACCTTGTTCTCGACAATCGAGAGATCAGCCGCCAGCATATGCGTATCATCTGGCGGGAAGATAAGTATTATGTTGAAGACCTGAACAGCAGCAATGGTGTTTGGCTAAACGATCAACGCATCTACCCGCGTGAAGCGCAGGAACTCACAGAGGGCGACAATATCCGTGTTGGCCCTTTCCTGATGAAATACGTTCGCCTGATACTGGCGGCCCCAAACGGCCTCACACTGCCTTTACCCGTTCCGGTGGCATCGCAGCTTGTTCCGTCGCTCAACGGCGCGAACAGCGACCTCTATATGCCCGGTATTCCACGCGACAAAAGCTCGTGGCTGCAATACCTACCGAGTATCTATTCAGAGGACGAGTTTATCGGGCGCTATCTGCTGATCTTTGAATCAGTGCTAAGTCCGATCATCTGGGTAATTGACAACTTTGATATGTATCTCTCGCCGGAAGTCGCGCCTGCTGAATGGCTGCAATGGATGTCTAGTTGGTTCGACCTGCTGATGCTGCCTGACCTGCCGATTGAGCGCCAGCGTTCTATTGTGCAGCAAATGGGTTGGCTGTTCTTACGGCGCGGCACGCGCGCTGGTCTGGAGCGCTTATTGGAGCTTTACTTTGGTGTCACACCGGAGATTATCGAGAATGAGACCGAGCCTTGTCACTTTATCGTTCGTCTGCCGTTGAGCCAGACCAATAACGATCTCGGTCATGAAGTGGCTGATCGGCTGATCGCGTCGCAAAAACCGGCTTTTGCATCGTTTACATTGGAAATTACATAGCCAAAGAGCAGTTGTAATCTCCCAAAATGTGTTATTATTGGTATCAGCTTTAGGAGTTCACGAGGAGAACCTCATGGCAGATCATCAACTGGAGAATATGATTTCCAGAGCGCATAAAGCGCAAAAGGAACGCAGTGCTCCCACGCAAACGCCAACTCCTGCCGACCCGCACTCTATGAGTCCGATGGACTTACAGCGTCTCGTCGGCAATCAGCGCACCCAGTCGATCCTCACCAAACGGGATCCGGCTGCGACGCGCACAGGAATGCCAACATTCATTCAAACAAAACTTTCGGTTGGCGCGGCGGACGATAAATACGAGCAAGAAGCTGACCGCGTGGCAAAAGATGTCATGAGTACGCCAGATACACCAGCGGTTTCACGGCAAGAAGACGACTCGCTTTCCATGATGCGTATCCAAAGTATCCAGCGCGCTGGCGAAGAAGACGAACTGGCCATGAAACGCATGGACATTCAGCGCGCCGGTGAAGACGACGATGAGATGCAATTGAAGCGTATGGATATTCAGCGCGCCGGTGAAGACGACGATGAGATGCAATTGAAGCGTATGGATATTCAGCGTGCTGGCGAAGAAGACGAACTCGCTATGAAACGCATGGACATCCAGCGCGCTGGTGAAGAAGACGAACTCGCCATGAAGCGCATGGAAATCCAACGCGCCGAAGAAGACGAACTCGCCATGAAGTCCGAAGATATGCGCGGCGCATTTGAAGTCGGCGGCAGCGTCGAGGATAATATTTCATCGGCAAAAGGCAGTGGACAGGCGATGCCGGATACCTCAAGAGATTTCTTTGAGAGCCGCATGGGTTATGACTTCGGCGGTGTCCAAATTCACAACGGCGGTGAAGCCGACACGCTAAACCGTTCGCTGAGTGCAAAGGCGTTTACCACCGGTTCGGATATTTTCTTCCGACAGGGTGAATACAAACCGGATAGTCAGGATGGCAAGCAGCTGCTGGCCCATGAACTGACGCATGTCGTACAACAGGGTGCGGCGGGTGCAAAAGCACAGCGCAAGGACGAAAAAAGTTAGTTTCGGTCTCGCGCCAATATTGATACTTTCGAAGAACCCGCCGCAAAACGCCGTACAGGGACGGCGCTGTGGCGGGTTTCTTTATTAGAAATCTTGTATCACTGAATTTAATTTTTTGCCCCTCGCTCTAGATTTGCTTCATAATTAGCCAAAATCGCAATCAACAGACGAAGCTGCGCTCCCGCGTGGGTTTGCCTAAAGCGTAGCGAGAAGGATTTTTTAAGAATGGCTTACCGGGAAATCATCGGCAAAACCATCGAGCATTATCGCATCGACAAACTGCTTGGACAGGGCGGAATGGCGGCGGTGTTTCAGGCCACCGATCTGAAATTGCAGCGCCAAGTGGCAATCAAGCTGATGCACTCGCATCTTGCCGCGCAAAGGTCTTTTCAAGAGCGCTTCTTATACGAAGCTCGTGCCGCCGCCAGCCTCGACCATCCGAACATTGTGCGGGTGCTGTCGTTTGACCATATCGGCACTGACTTGTTCATCGTTATGGAGTTAGTGACGGGCGGCAACCTACGCCAATACGTCAAGAAGCTGCACGAAGAAGCCAACTTTATGGAGATGGCTGAGGTCGTTGAACTGGTGCGCCAGCTTGCCGACGCTCTTGATTACGCGCATCGTCAAGGCATGATGCACCGGGACATCAAACCGGACAACGTCGTCCTCAAGCCGACACCGGGCGCATCGCCGCTGTCTTACCGCCCGATAATTACGGACTTCGGTTTGGCGCGTCTCACCGCAGGCGATGATGTAGCCATCACCGATCAACCGCTTGGCACGTATCCGTATATGTCGCCAGAGCAGTGCCTCGCTGAAAAGGTCGATGCGCGCACCGATATTTACGCACTGGGCATCGTGCTGTATGAATTGTCCGTTGGACGACTGCCCTATCAGCCGCGCACGATTGCCGAAGCGGCACGAATGCACGTCCGCGAACCGCTCATCAAGCCTTCGGCGCTGCGGCCCGATTTCCCACCGGAATTAGAACGTGTCATTGTTCGCAGTCTTGAGAAAGACCCGAATGACCGTTATCAGACCGCCGGAGACATGGTTCTCGCGCTGCAAGCGCTTCAGCCTGAAATGGTTCACAGTGATCCGATCATTTACGTCGAGCCGGAAATCAGCACCGATACGGATCGGCTGATTACCGTTGCGCTGCAAGCGCCATTGCCGCCGGAAATGCCGCATTTCACACGTCCCGGCAAAGATCGCAAGAATGACCGCCTCATCATCTACAGCGAACAATACCCGATTCAGATCGTGGTCGTGTCGCGCAGTATGACGTTAGGGCGTGCAGATGACCAATCGGTGAATTTGCAGAGCGATAAAGTCTCGCGGCGACATGCACGCCTCGAACGAGGCAGTGACGGCAAGCTGCGCTTTACCGATCTTGGCTCGACGAATGGCACATGGGTTGGCGCTAAACGCCTTACGCCCAACGAAGAAACGGTGTGGGAAGCCGATCAAATTGTTCGGTTGGGTGATTATTGGATTACGCTTGAGCCTGTCTTTACCGAAGCCGAGCCTGCACCAGCTTTGGATTTGCCACCTTCAAGCCGCATCGAGACGGGATTATCGCCAATTGTCCCGCCTGTGGTGGCAGCTCCACTCGTTGTTCCAATTGCGCCGCCGAGCCAACCCGAACCCGCCAGTTCCGGCACAGCGAATTTGCCCCCCACTCAGCAGGTAGCTCCGCCTAGTGTAGAGCCTGAACTAACGCAGTCCGATTATCCATTCGACTTCGACGGTGACAGCAGTGGCAGCGTTCCCACACCTACCGCCATTGAAACCGCTGTTGAGGCGCAGGCCGCAAGTGATGCCAGCGCCGCCGTAGTCGAAAATCAATCCATCTCTGAAAGCATGGGCATCGGCGAGTCGGATAGCGCGGACTATAACATCCCCGAAGAAACGCCGCCCAACCCCAGTTTCTCAACGAAGGTAAGCGAAGCGTCCGACGACGAGGATGAGGACGAAGAAACACCTACGTGGCTCGGTGAAGGTGATAGCGATGCGGATGTCAGTCAGTCCGCGCCAACCTCGCTCGAATCAGAATCTGTAGCGCTAACTGCCCTTCCTGATGCCAATAGCTTAGTTGGCAGGATGCTTTCAAATTTCCGCCTTGACCGCTTCTTAGGACAAGGCGGTATGGCATCGGTCTATATGGCCACCGATACAAAACTCAATCGGCAGGTGGCTATCAAGGTTATGCATCCGCATTTGGCGGTGCAAGAACCAATGCGTCGCGGCTTCATGGAAGAGGCGCGTATCTTTAGCAGCCTCAACCACCCAAACGTCGTGCATGTGCTGGCATACGATCAGGAAGAGGATGACATCCTCTACATGGTCATGGAACTGGTCACAGGCGGCAGCCTCGCAGATTATCAAAGATCCCTGCGTGATACTGACCGTCTGATGCCCTTTACCGTTGCCGTAGACCTCGTTCAGCAAATGGCCGACGCGCTGCATTACGCGCATCAGCAAGGTCTGATTCACCGCCAAATCAAACCCGGCAACATCGTTCTCAGAGCCGAAACCGCCGCTGACGGCACGGAACGCTTGATGCCCGTGCTGACGGACTTCGGACTGGCGCGGCTGTACGAGAGTCAAGACGTCTTCGTCACCGACCAACCCGCAGTTACGTTTCCCTATATGTCGCCCGAAGAATGTCTGGGAGAACGTGTCGATTTTCGCAGCGATATTTATGAACTCGGCGTCGTTCTCTACGAATTATCAGTCGGGCGCGTCCCGTTTCGACCTCGCTCGATTGCCGAAGCGATTCGGATGCACACCCGTGAACCGCTCACCAAGCCTTCGGAAGTGCGCCCCGATATTCCGCCCGCGCTAGAGCGCGTTATCATCAAGAGTCTTGAGAAACATCGTGATGATCGCTACCAGTCCGCTGGCGAAGTCTCACGCACTTTAGAGGCTGCGAAACCATTTCTGGCACAACGCGCCGATGGCCGGCTTTCGTTATACGACGAAGAAGATGCCCTCAAAACGACGATCCAAGCCAAAGTCTTGCCCGACGAAATCCCGTATCACACGCCGCAGCCTGTCGGCAATGAACAAGTTGGACTTGATCGCCTCGTTATTTTTAGCGAGAACTATCCAACCTACGCCGTTCCACTGAGCCAGAACGTCATCACCATTGGACGCGGTGAAGATCAAACGATCAATCTCGAAAGCAAGACGGTTTCGCGCCGCCATGCCCGTGTCGAGCGCAGTTTTGGCAATCGTTATCGAATTGTCGATCTCGGCTCGTCCAATGGTTCTTGGCTAGGCGACACCCTGCTCATTCCCAACGTCGCGGAGTCTTGGGATCCGTCGAATACGGCGCGCATTGGGGATTATTGGATGCGTCTCGATCTGGTCATTGATCGGCGAGCAGACTCAGAAGACGCGGCAAGCCTTACAGGTGAATTCGTCGCTGTCGGAGATGGGCTAGAATCAGAGTTCGAACAAGAATTCGATGAGGACGAAGTTGAAACAGTGCCCCGTCGTCGAGCAGGCGCCGCTCTGAACCTGCCCGCGCCAGAGCACGACAAGGTCAAACTCAGCATCGTGAACAGCACGGTAACGGTTGCGCCGGGTTCGAGCATAACGCTGGCGATTGAAGTGACCAACCAGAGTACACTAGTAGACCACTTCAAGGTTGAAGTCACTGGTCTACCGCCAAGTTGGGTCACCCTTCCGACTGACCCGCTCTACCTGTTCCCCAATAACCGTGACACTGCCTCGATTACGTTCCATCCGCCGCTTGCCAGTAACAGCAGTGCCGGCGCACATGCTTTCGAAGTGCGCGTGACGGCAAGAGCACAGGGCATTCACTCGGTGGCGGAGCAGGGCGCGCTCATTATCCTGCCGTTTAATAACTTTCTCGCTGAAATGCAGCCGATTCGCCTTGTAGGCCGCGCCAAGCCCGAACTAACGATCACCAACACTGGCAACATTTCCGACACTTATACCATTCAGGCGCGTGACCGTGAGCAGTCCATCCGCTTTGACGTGGGTGGTAAGCAGTACACCGTAGCGCCGGGGCAAATGGAATATGTGGTTATCAAGCTCACGCCCAAGCATCACCCGCTTCTTGGTGGGGGGCTGACGCTTCCGTTTGAAGTAGTCATAACGGCACAGGAAGAAAGCGTCCCGCCGCAAACCATCAACGGTGAAATGGTCGTCAAAGCGAGGATTCCCGCTTGGCTGATCATCGGACTTGTGCTCCTAGCCGCCTTGTGTGCCGTGATCGTACTGTTCGCAGCGTCGCAGATCACCCGTATCAACGATCAAAATGCTACCGCAACCGTCGTAGCAATGGTTACGGAATCCTTCGCTACCGCAACAGCTGTCGCTGCGGACGACCCTGATGGCGATGGGCTGTCTACGGCGGAAGAACTAGACCCCGAAATTGGCACAGACCCCGAAATCGCGGACACCGACGAAGACGGTCTGGTTGATGGTCAAGAAGTGCGCGTGTGGGCAACCGACCCGCTCAACCGCGATACCGATGGTGACAACTTGCCTGATGGTCAGGAAGTCAACGAGCTTGGCACATCGCCAACCAACGTCGATACCGATGGCGATACCATCCCTGACGATCAAGATGACACGCCAACCGCCGCTTCTACCGCGACACCGACACCCTTCCCGACCTTGGTCGGCAGCAACGGCGACATCTGCGCGGGTTCGCCACCGACCCGTTTGGCGGTGGGTGTGCCGGGTGTGGTCGAAGGCGGCGGACTTGCCAACCGTCTGCGGGATAATCCCGGCATCAACGTCGGCGCGATGATCGGGCAAATGCCGCCCAACTCCGAGTTTGATATTATCGACGGCCCGCAGTGCGATCCCGATGACCAACTGCGCTGGTGGTTGGTGAACTTCAACGGCCTCGAAGGCTGGACGGCTGAAGGCGCAGGCGAAGAATACTACATCGCCCCTCCGGGAGAAGCAGGCGGTGGCGGCGGCGATTCGGCTTCTACCGCAGGCGCGAGCGACGAAGAAAAAGCCATCGTCGATGATGTCTTGAAAGAACTACCTGAACCGAGCGCCGCTGAGTTAGATCGCTCCCGCATGGGTGTTCAGATCTATGGCACGGGCGACACCGAAACATGGCAGCGCGCCCTCGATAACGCCGACGCGCTTGACACCGAGTGGATCAAGCTGCAACTGAATTGGAGCGACGTGCAGGCGGATGGCCCTGATATGCTGGGCCCCAGCTTCGAGACGTTCCGTTCGCTTGTGCAAGCGGCGGATGGGCGTGGTTTGCGCGTCCTTGTCAGCATCGCTAAAGCACCCAACTGGACACGCGCCGAAACCTACGACTTAGCTGGCCCGCCGGATGACCCGCAAGCGCTGGCCGATTTCATCACACGAGTGCTGACCGAACTTGGCCCCAATATCGACGCGATTGAAGTCTGGAACGAGCCGAACCTAAACCGTGAATGGACGGGTGCGCTGTCATTCGATGGCGCGGGTTACATGGAGTTGTTCGTTCCTGCCTACGCAGCCATCCGCGCTTTCTCCGAAGACATCATCATCGTTACAGCAGGTCTCGCGCCGACGAGTGACTCAGATGTCAGCGTTGATGATCGTAAGTTCCTGCGCCAGATGTACGAAGCGGGACTCGCGGAATACGCAGACATCGCCATCGGCATTCACCCTTACGGTTGGGGCAACCCGCCCGATCTACGCTGCTGCGATGCTGTCGATGGCGAAGGTTGGGACGATAACACACGCTTCTTTTTCCTGAGCAACATCGAAGATTTTCGCAGCATCACGCAGGAAAACGAGCATGATGTTCAGCTATGGACGACGGAGTTCGGCTGGGGGACATGGACGGACTTACCCGGCGACCCACCCGAAGGCTGGATGGTGTATAACACGCCCGACGAACAGTCAAGTTATACAGTCCGTGCTTTCCAAATCGGGCAGGCGTTCGATTATATGGGGCCGATGTTCTTGTGGAATTTGAATTTCGCGGACAGCATTGCGCTTGAAGGTCGCCACGAAACCGCCGCCTATAGTCTAATAATTGGCGATTC
>JACMMD010000037.1 GCA_014379235.1 Anaerolineae bacterium | reverse complement strand
TTTGCGGCGTCAACTGTCGGCGGCGCGAACCACCGAGCGCAAGATCATCGCCAAGCGCGTTATTGACACTCGCTTTTACCAGCGTGTTGAGTTTCTTGAATAAATTAGCCATAAGCTCATTCTAGCACATTCTCGCCTGTGAGGTCACAAACGCCATCCCACGTCAGCACATAAACGGCCATGTTTGGCCCGCCCACCGAACGCGACGTTTGGCCATTGGTGGTGAACAACACACACAAGCGCGGGTCGTTGACATCATCACCGGGAACTTGATCGGGAAAGGCCATCAAATAACGGGCATCGCGCTCCTGCATCAGTGCCCATAGCGGTTCTTCATCGAGGATGATCGGAATCACTTCGGGGCTAACCAACCCCGCGAGGTCGATGATCTCTCGCGGCGCGAAGTAACCCACCGCGCCGATGTCGTGGACGGCCAGCAGTTCATCCGGCGGAATGTTGTCGTGTATCCAGTGCGCGGTAGCGACCATTTCTTCTTCGATGATGCGTGTGTCTACACGATATGCGGGCGGCCCCACTACCAGCACGAAGTATGCAAAAGACAGCACAGCCGCCATTGCTAGAGTCCGCGTCAACACCCATGTAGGACGAATCCCCCGCCGCTTGACGCTCGGCTGTGGCGCGGACATCAGCCATGCCGTGCCAATAACGCCCGCCACAATCAGCGCAGGCAGAGCCGGAATCACATAACGTCCGTGTTGATACGGCGCAGGCAAACGAGCAGCATATAACGCCACCAATGCCACCGGCCACAGCAGCAAAACCAGCCACATCCATACACGCCTATCCTGTCGCACTCGACGCACAACGAACGCCGCAAACACCAGCATTCCCGGTATCAACAGCAGTTGACCGCCAGCGATCAACGGAAAAATCAAATTTATGATGCGCGATGAATACGGTAACAGCAGCAGCGGCGCATTCTCGGCCTGTTTAGCGGCGGCGGTATTCGGCAGCAATCCGCCCGTCAGGCTCAAGTTAAGCGCGAAGTATGGCGCGATACCGACTCCGAAGCCTATCGCCGCGCTAATCCCCCACAGGATGAAGCCGCGCCATGTTCCCTGTGGTCGGGCGATCAGCATTAAGCCACCGATCAGCCCGGCCAACAGCGCGCCTTCGGGCCGCGTCATTGTCGCCAGCGCTGCAACCACGCCAAAAACCGCGCCGCGCAAAACCATTGTCCGATCTTCGATTCCCTCTCCGCTTGCGGGGAGAGACGAAACAGAGTTTCGCAGGGCGGGGTTAATTGAATTGACCGCCAGCCAGATCAGCACCAGCGTCCACATGCCGAACAGCATCGTCTCCATGCCCGATGCCGATGCCCACACTAGATGCCACGCCGTTACTACGGCCAACCCTGATGCCACGCCAACATAGCGTGATTCCGGCAAAATCCGCGCCGCAATGCGCGAAGCCAACATGCCCGCTACAGCCAGCGCTATCACGCCTATCATGTGTGTCCACAGCGCATAATGAATGCCAAGCTTATAACCGATTGCCAGCAGCACCGTATACAGCGCCGAAGTCGAAGCCGCGCTTGGTATTCCCGGCACGAACGCCCATTGACCCGTGAACGCGAGATTGCGCCCGTACACCTGATGAATCCAACTGTCATCCAGTGGAAAGCCGCCGCCCGCCGTCGCCACATACAGCGCCACCAGCGCCGCCGCTATCACGACGAACAGCACATCCGAGCGCCTAAGACTCAATCGCATACAGCCTCGCGTTCGGGGTGTCTAACGGCACAGGCGAGAGAAAATCCGGCGGGTTATCCAGAATAGGCAGCAGCCCGTTCGGGATACCCGGCGCAACACGCTGACCGTTACGCATCTCAAATTCCAACAGTAGATAGTCGATGTCGTAACGCGCCGCAATTTCGCGGATCACATCCGGCGCGGCATTTGGCAGCGAAACGCCGCCTAGCTTAGTGAAGTAATACATCTGCGACGGATCATTAATCATCACCCGCCCATCAGCAGGTAAGCGCTGCACCAGTTCACGATAAAGGCGCGGCGTTGCTGCAAAAGTACGGCCCGCGCCGCTGACCATCCAGCTTAACGCCGCTGCCAGCCCTAACAGCGCTACCGAAAAAACCAGTTTAGCGGTGTTCGCTTTCCAGCGTCGGCGCCGACGCGCAATCCAATCGACAACATCATCCAGCCCGACTACGCCCAACGCCGCCCAGAATGGCACCAACGCCGCTGCCGAATGAAACAGCCCGCCGCGTGAACCGGGAAACGGAAACGCCAGCGTCATCGCCAGATGCAAGCCGAGCGCGTACAGCCAGAACGGGCGCAAGAACGCTTCGCGCCGCCGTCGCCACAGCCCGATCAACATCAGTGGTGTCATGACGATCAGCCCTTCCACGCCGACAAACGTCGCAAGATTCGTCGTAAACGCCGACCAACGCGAGGAAATCAGCAGACCAATGCCGTTCTCGAAGAATCGTCCCATGCTGACATTCGGCGGATAGTTGAAAAGGTCGTTGTATTCCGTCAGCCACACCGCCGACGCGCCGCTCACAGGTAATGGCGTTCCGACAGCATTCAGGTTTCGCACGAACCACACCGACATCACCAGCAAGTAAGCCGCCGTCAATACAATCACGGATTTAAACCGCCAAAACGCCGGGTTCGCCAAGAAAAAATCTTTTAAATCTTCCCCTTGTACCTCTGTCCCTTTGTACCTTTGTGATACGCTTTTCTCTTCCCGCTGCTTCTCTGCCTCTCTGCGTCCCTGCGCTAAGTTTTTGATTTCCCACAGTATCGCCGCCCAACCGACTGCCAGCAGCAGCAAACCATCCGCCCGCGACAGGTGTCCGAGCGCCGCGAACACTCCGCCAAAAGCAAACCACACGTAGGGGCGTAACATGCTACGTCCGCTTTTTGTTAACCCCATCCCGAGACACAGCAAACACAGCGCCCCGAACACCCCGTAAGGCGCGAACGTACTCGTCGCCCCCCAGAAGCGCGTGAAGTAGCCGCTAAACAGCGTCAGCAGTCCGGCCACCCATGCATGGCGGCTTGTTCTGCCAATATGACCGCCGAGCCAGAAGCCAACCAGCACCACGCCCGCATACATGAGCGCGAATGGGATTTGCGCTGCTGCATAGCTATCGCCGAACAGCGTCAGCCCAAGCGCCACCATTAATGACGGCATCGGCATCCAGAACAAGTGCGATGGCGCGGGCAGTTCCGGCGGCAAAACCACGTAGTTCCACAGGTAAGCGTCGGTCAAACCTTGACCGTGTGCCAGTCGTTCGCCCGCGTTGAAGTAGTAAAATGCATCGGTGTAGCTCGGCTGCTCCGCCGTCCAGCGCGTGATAAGGAACGCTCCCACGAGAGCGATCAACGCAAACAGCGGCCACCCTCGATAGCGTGTGACAGCCGTTGCCGAACGAACAACCGACTCATCACTCATCAGTCGTTACTCATGACTACTCGATAGATCGTCACGGAATCCGCCGCCAATGCCAATTCCAGATAATCCGCATCCGCCGGATTCCAGTCACCGAACCCCCGCGTATAGTCGTCGTACCACACATAAACCGCACCGATGTCCCGCAGGAAATCACGCCGCCATTGATCGTCAGTTGAAGGATGATAGAACTGACGCAGTTCGGCCATCTTGTTCTCGAAATCCGCCGTCTCGAACCAGTGTCCTGCGAACACGTGCTGCCCCGTCGCCGCCACCAAACGCCCGCCGCTGCCGCCGCCATCCCCATTAAAAACCGTCAGCACCAGATCGTCCGGTGCAGCCTCACGCTTGAGCCACGCATAGCCCTGCCGTTCATCGGGCGAATAAAATGCGGCGGGATGGTCGTAGGGTTCAGACAGCGACACAGCATTGATCGAAATCACGCTAAGATGACCGACTGCTGCCAGCGTCAGATAGACCATCGTCAGCAGTGGACGGCGGCGCGGAAGCAAGCGCGGCATCACCACCTTCGACCAGCCATAAACCGCAAGAATCGCCAGCGGAGTCTGTACACCGAGTAAATAACGGCGCTGTGTCGGCAGCGGCGCAAAGATCAGCATCCCCACCAGAAACGCCCACAGCAGCGGCAGCAGCCATTTATCATCGGATTGGTCGAGCAAGAACGTTCGCGCTCCCAAAATGATCGGCAGCAGCAACGGCAGAAAGCCAAGCGCGTAGTACAGGAACGGCGGTGAAAGCGTCTGGTTTTGCTGCGAAAAACTGGCCCATACAGGGTCGGACTGGGTAGCTGCATATTGATAGACCACCAGCGCCACATAAACACCAAGCGGCAGCGCCAACCACAGCGCCCGCCGTAACTCTAAACGCTTGGCTACCCTCACATGATGTCCCGCCAGAATCACCAGCAGCGGCCCGAACAACACCGCCGCATACGGCTGCACAACCGCGTCCGCTGCCAGCGCCAGCGTCAAAATTACCAACCGCCGACTGCCGCCTTCCCGCGCCCACGAATCGAACGTCAGCATAATGACGATTTGCAGAATGATCGCCGCTGCGAAATGCGGCATGGTAAACGCGCCGAACAGGTTGAACGCATCCGTCAGCCAGAACTCAATCGGAGAAATCTCCAGATTGGGCACAGCGCTTAGGATCAAGCTCCAACCGCTGACCACCGTTCCGAACAGCAAGCACAGCCAGCGTTCACTACTGCGCTCGAAATAACGACAGGCGAATGCCCAGATCGCCAGCACCATGCCGATGGTCAGCAAGAAACGGGCGAAGTGATAAGTCGCCGTTAGGTCGAAGGGCGAAAATGCGCCGAGAGCCACGTAAAAGCCTTGCAGTCCAACGATGCCCGAATGCGGCTCATGCGTGAACAGCAGGTGATAATCCCACTCGCCTCGCCGCCCCTGCCACATCTTGGCCATATGACTGTTGTAATCGACCTGCGTACCGCTCGGCACAACCAGCGCACCGCTGTATTCCCAGCCTGTCGGCGCGCTCAACTGGCCGACAATGTACGGCAGCGATGTCAACAACGCCAACGCCAGCGCGAACAGCCATACACCACGCGGAAAACTACCTACTGCTCGTCGCAATTTGTCTCCAAATCCGCTTCGTTGCGCGGCTGATCGTAGCGCGTCACCACAAGGTCATTGAAATTCTGTGATTCTGTTTGCGAATAGTGTTCTTCGAGCCAATTCGACGGCGCTTGATATTCGTCTAAGCGTCCCGCCGCCGCGTACTGTTCCTCTGCGAAATCGAATGTCACCAGCCAAACCCGTTGAGCGTCACGGGCCGCCGTTTGAATACACTCGTCGGCCAGCAAACCAAGCGACTGCTGCGTCGGCAGCGCTAACGTATCCTCGCTGCTGCCTGCTGCGTCCGCCAGATAACGCTGAGTGAGGTCGCGCTCGTAGTAAATCATCGGCAGCGCAGATAATTTCGTTTGATGGACAACCACATCGCCCTCTTGCCAGTCTGACCGGATTGCTTCCGCAGTGTAACCAAACGGCGAATTCGGAAACGTGTCCCATGTGTACTGGTAATACAAGCCAATCGCCGCCGTTGCTGCTGCCACTACGCCGATAATCGCCAGAATAGGTCGCGGCGTTCCACTGCGTGTGAAAAGCCAAGCGAGCGCTAGATACAACATGAGCGCCGAGCCGATGAACGAGCGTTCCAGATAAATGGGCTGGATTTGCGACACCAGCCACATTAGCGCGATAGGCCCCGCCGCCAGCCACAATGTCAGCAGCAGCGCGCCGCGATCCGGCTGAGAGCGGCGTCGGCGCAGGTAAATGACCGTCTGTATCAACAGAAAGGCTATCACGAACACCGCCCCGACCAGCGTATAGATCGCCATGTGGTCAGGGATGTCGCCGTTGAAGCTCAGGAACGAGCGTATCGTCAACAGGGGTCGCAGCAGCGGCGGCTTGGCGACCCAGTAGTACGATTGCACCTTAGCGAACTGTCCCGGCAGATTCACCAGCCACGGCAGATACAGCACAATCGCTATCCCCGCGCCGAATACTACTCTCTTTAGTAGGGGCAAGGCATGCCTTGCCCTTCGTGCTAGCATAATTGTTGGCACAAGCCCCAACGCCACCAGATAAAACGCCGCCAACTGCTGCGTATACATCGCCAGCGCGGCCAGCACTCCGAACGCAATCCACCAAAATAACTCTGAACTTCTTAATAAAAATGAATTTGAATCTTTTCCTTGTCCCTTTGTCCCTTTGTACCCTTGTGATATGCTTTTATCTTCCTGCCCCTCTGCATCCCTGTCCCTCTGCGTTAAGCTGTTCATCCCGCGCACAAAGCACCACGTACACAGCAGCAGCAGCAGCGCCAACAAGCTGTACATGCGGACTTCTTGCGAATACTGTACATGGAACGGCATCACCGCCGTGATGAATGCCGCCGCGAGTCCGGTATTCCGCCCGAACAAATCACGTCCGAGCAGATACATCACGCCCACTGTCGCCACGCCGAGCAGCACACTCCACAGCCGCACTACCACCGGACTTTGCCCGAACAGCGCCATCCAGCCATCGAGCGTGACGTAATACAGCAGCGGGTGAATATCCGCCGCGCCGCCTGCAACCGGCGTCAGCGTGCCGTAGAGCATCGCGTCGAGGCCCTTTTCGCTAAACAGCACTGCGAACGCCTCGTCATACCACAGCGTATGCCCGCTGATGTTAACCAGCCGCAGCACCAGCGCGAGGAGCAGAATTAAGGGGAGTGCAAGACGATTAGAGTTCATTTAGCCATTCATTATGTGCTTGGACATCTTCAATCCACAACTCAATCGCCTCTTCAATGTTTGCGAGGACTTCCGCTCTCGTCTTTCCTTGACTGATGCAGCCCGGAAGACTTGGGCATTCCACAATCCAATAACCATCTTCGCCCGGATAGATGACCACTTCGCGCATCTTATTCGCGTTCTACTTGTGCGTTCTGCCGCCGCGCCAATTCCAGCAGCATATCGCCCTTCTCGCGTTCGCTCAAAGCCGCTATGATCTCCTGCGCCTTTGTATCATCTTGCATCTGTGCTAGCAAATCATCGGGGTTTTTGTAGAGGCTCATCATGATACGATCCGATTTCGCGTCGGCCTTTTCGGCTTCTTCCTCGCGCTTTCGCAGCACCACT
>JACMMD010000438.1 GCA_014379235.1 Anaerolineae bacterium | reverse complement strand
TGTGCGAAACCACTGACGTGCTAGGGCGCGATGTGCCGATGCCATACATTGATTCGGGCGACCTGTTAGCGCTGCTGACGACAGGCGCTTATGGCATGGCGATGTCGAACAACTACAATCAGCGTCCGCGCCCGCCGGAAGTGGTGGTGGAAGTAGATGGCCAAACGTGGCGCATAGCTCGCCGCCGCGAAACATGGGACGATATGGTGCAAGCGGAGATGAACCTGTAGGGGCGCTTCGGCATCCCTAGAACAGCCACGCTGGATTCTCAAACCCGCCGTACTCTTGTATCGCACCGAAGATGTGCTGCAATATCTCAGTTCGATGAATCGCAATGGTGCAAACACCATTTGATAGAGTGTTGCGGCGAGTATCACTGCCTTGTTTGACATTCGCTTTTCGCAAGCATGTCGTCGGCAATTGCAGTAAACCCAGCCAATAACTCTCAATACGAATGACATCAGCAGCATTATGACAGTGAATATACATTCTGATTAAATCGTCTGTCACGCTTAGTTCTTCCCTAAGAAAGCGCATAAAAAGTAACATCATATTCGCATCTGAATTGACAAACACTAAATTACCGCGAGATTTAGCGCCTTCAGCCCAGTACAGCATACATCCTGCCAAATGTAACGGACTGCCTTGTCTTGCCTTCTCACGTCCTGCTACTTGAAAGGCTTTTCGTCTTTCCATATAAATCGTGTGATTCGATCTTCCACCTTTATTTTGTCCGGCGTATCGATGCTGATGTTTCTTGAGTTCTGAGATTTGTTCTTCTGAAAGCACAATATCATGAACCCACAAGCTAACAGAGCCTTTTGAGACATTGAGTGTTGTCGCTATTTCTCTAACGGACATCCCACCATGTCGTAGTTCTCTTGCTTTTTCCCTTACCTCACGCTTTGCGTGTGCCATTTAGGGACTCCTCTCAGAAACACAAAACCCCATTCTTGCGCTTTGTAGATTGTCTAGGTCTACGCAGTTGCAACGCAAAAACGGGGTTCTCTGCCCACAAATAAATGCAACTGCCCTAACAGACCTAGACAGTTGATAGATTAACTCATGCCGTAAAATATGCTAACAAAAAGACCCACAATGTGGGTCTTTTTAACTTATGGTGATGGTTGGGGTCGAACCAACGACCTCCGAATTATGAGTTCGGCGCTACTAACCAACTGAGCTACATCACCTTGTATTATCAAAGAGGGCGTCCAATTGAGGATGCCCTCTTATTTAGTAGCGGGGGTCAGATTCGAACTGACGACCTTCGGGTTATGCATAGCCGCTGATACTTTCGTATCCCACCTAAGTGGTTTGTGCTCTGGACTTTCTCTTCACCGTGCGGTTTACAACCGTTTAGGTGCCTCCCGTTAAGTCTCTACACCTTCCCTCTAAATTGCAGAGGGCTTGGCTCGGGATTGCCATTTTACAGGTTTCCCCGAATTTGAGAGGTAAACACATAAGCGTTTCCACTTATGCCGCCCAACGTAAGATTTTCTCTTACCTTAAGCCCGACGAGCTACCGCTGCTCCACCCCGCATCATATGTTGCTGCGTGGGAATATATTATCATGGGCAGTAGGGGGTGTCAACGGTGGCTTTGTTAGATTCGCATTAGTTTCGTTTACTTGCGATTTGCGACAATTTATAACAGGAGTTGAACTATATTCTCGCCTCAAATTGCGCTATAATATTCATCTTATCCGAACTGACGTTCTAGCGCAAAAATGAACTCAGGGAGAACCACAACCCATGCCCCCTTTTCAACTCGTATCCGACTTTCAACCCACTGGCGACCAACCTACCGCGATTGCTGGACTACTCGAAGGCATCAACAAAGGTCTAAAGCATCAGATACTTCTCGGTGCAACTGGTACTGGCAAGACATTTGCCGCAGCCCAAATCATCCAACAGACACAAAAACCAACGCTCGTGCTGGCGCATAATAAGACACTCGCCGCGCAGCTTTATGCCGAGTTCAAAGAATTCTTCCCGCGTAATGCCGTCGAATACTTCGTCAGCTATTACGATTACTATCAGCCGGAAGCCTACGTTCCGCGCCACGATCTATACATCGAAAAGCAGACTGACATCAACGAGCGCATTGACCGTCTGCGCCTTGCCGCCACTGCTTCAATGCTTTCAAGGCGTGATGTCATCATTGTTGCATCTGTGTCCTGCATATACGGCATTGGCGATCCGTCAGCATGGCGCAACGCCACCGTCGAAATAACCATCGGCTCAACTATGCGCCGCGACTCCATCCTGCGTAAGCTCGTGAATATCCAGTACACACGCAATGACATGGTTCTGGAACGCGGCACGTTCCGTGCTCGTGGTGATGTGCTGGAAGTCTATCCCGCGTATATGGAAACCGCCTACCGTATCGAACTTTTTGGCGACGACGTGGAACGTATCACGGAGTTCGACCCGTTTACCGGCGAGATTCTCAGCATACATGATAAGGTCACGATCTATCCGGCGACGCAGTTCATCGCTGAGGATGAAAAGCTCAAGGCGGCCATCCACGATATTGAGCAGGAAGTGGCCGACCAAATCGCGTTCTTCAAGAGCGAAGGCAAGCTGCTAGAAGCGCAGCGCATCGAGCAGCGCATCCGCTACGATCTCGAAATGATCCGCGAGGTCGGTTACACAGGCGGTATCGAAAACTATTCGCGCCACCTCGACCAGCGTCCCGCAGGCAGTCCACCGTGGACGCTCATCGACTACTTCCCCGAAGACTATTTGCTCATCATCGACGAAAGCCACATGACTATCCCGCAAGTGCGCGGGATGTATAGCGGAGATCGTCAGCGCAAGTCAACATTGATTGATTACGGCTTCCGGCTGCCGAGCGCCCTCGATAACCGCCCGCTCCAATTTGAAGAATTCCAGCAGCGCATGGGGCAAACCATCTACACCTCTGCCACGCCCGGGCCATGGGAGCGCGAAATCGCTCAAAACGTCGTGCAGCAGATCATTCGCCCGACGGGTATTCTCGACCCACAGATCAGTGTTCGTCCGGTAGAGGGACAGATCGACGACCTGCTGCAAGAGATTGCGTTACGGGTCAAAAATGGACAGCGCTCGCTCGTCACTACTTTGACACAAAAGATGGCCGAAGAAATGGCCGGCTACCTCAACGAGACCGGTATCAAAGCGCAGTATCTACATGCCGAGATTGAAACGTTGGAGCGTGTCGAAATCCTGCGCGACCTTCGGCTTGGTATCTACGATGTGATCGTCGGCATCAACCTGCTGCGTGAAGGAATCGACCTGCCGGAAGTTTCGCTGGTGGCCATTCTCGATGCCGATAAAGAAGGCTTCTTACGTTCCGAGCAAGCACTGATCCAGAACATCGGACGCGCAGCGCGGCATGTCGATGGACAGGTCATCATGTACGCCAACCGCATGACCGACTCGATGAAACGCGCCATCGACGAAACTGACCGTCGCCGTGTCATCCAGAACGATCACAACGTCAAGCACGGCATTATCCCGTCGAGCATCGTCAAGCAGGTGCGCGACCTGACTGATCGCGTAAAAGCGATGGTCGCAGAGGAAGATCAGCCCGCCGATGGTGGCGCAGGCCCAACTCCCGCCATGCTGCCAACCGGTGATCTGCACCGCATGATTAAGGAACTCGAAAAAGAGATGAAGACCGCCGCGCAGTCGCTCGAATTCGAGAAAGCAGCCATGCTGCGCGATCAGGTCATTGAACTCAAGCAGGTGTTGGCAGAGAAAGAGCCGGAGAAGAATCTGCTGCTAGGCTAGGAATGGCAAAAAAGCCGCCTTGCTTCATTTCGGCAAGGCGGCTTCCCACTAAACTACACCACGAAAGCCCCGTTCTTATAGAACAGTTCGCCATCGACGTGGATTTCACTGTCTTGACGCATGTCGCAGATCATATCCCAATGCACAGCGCTGCGATTCTTACTGCCCGTGTCAGGGTAGCCCATGCCGACGGCCATATGCACCGTGCCGCCGATCTTCTCATCAAACAATATGTTGCCCGTGAACTGCTGAATGCCGAAATTCGTACCGATAGCGAATTCGCCTAAGTAGCGTGCCCCGGCATCGGTGTCTAACTGCGCCATGAGCAGTTCTTCGTTTTCTTCGGCGCTGGCCTCGGCCACGTAACCCTTATCGAAGCGCAGTTGGATACCCTTGACTGCACGCCCACCGACGATGGACGGATAGCTGAAGCGCACCCACCCGTTCACTGAGTCTTCTACTGGCCCCGTGAATATCTCACCGTCAGGCATGTTGCGTTCGCCGCAAGCGTTGATAAACGTGCGTCCATCAATCGACAGTTCGAGGTCGATGTTCGGCCCCAGTAGGCGAATGTGCTTCTTGCCTTTCAGCCAGTCGATCTTTTCATCTTGAACGCCACGAACGCGCTTCCACTCGGCCACCGGGTCTTCAAGGTTGGCGAAGGTCGCGCTGTACACAAAGTCCTCGTATTCTTCGAGGCTCATGTTGGCTTCCTGCGCGCTGGCCTCGGTGGGATACCATGCGCCCACCCATTTGAACGTGCCCGCCGAAGCCCGTCCTAGCCGTGTATCCAACCAGCTATGCCGGGCCTTCGCCAACTGTTGAACGCGCTTGGCGTCGATGTGGGTCATCGCCCGTGTGTTATTGCCCCCGCCGAAACGGATGTAAGCATCGCCCTTGTCATAGTACAGCGTTTGCGACGGATCAAGCCACGCGATTTGATCGTCGTTCGCTTCACGCAAGAATTCGCGGGTCATATACTCATCGCTGATAATCAGCGATGGATTGCCGCCAGCTTTCAAGACCGCCGAATACACCGCTCGCAACGCAGGCAGCGCCGCCACATCACCCAGAATCCCGACCCACTGTCCCGGCTGTACTTCCGTCGAGTAATTCACCAGCACATCGGCCAGCCGTTGTAATCGAATATCCGTCACAGTTCGTACCTTTCATTCAAGCAATAAGTGGCCAGCTTTCAGCAATCAGCAAGTAGTGTGTTAGGCGGAAAGCTGATAGGCTGATCGCTGACTGCTAAATTATATCGCGGCCTGTTAGGGCTATGTATACCAACCAAGACTACTGCTATAATGCGCTAATATTCCCCTTCCCCGCGAAGCCGCGAAACAAGGTCTAGTAAGGAGCGCTCCAAGCGTATGCAGTCAGTGACAGCGACCTCACCAAGGTCAAATTTATTGTTGATAATTATCGCCTATCTGGGATTTGTCGGACTGGGCATGTCGAGCAGTATTCTAGGGGTCGCATGGCCCTCGATGCGCGAGACGTTCGTTCTCTCGCTCGATTCAGTCGGCATATTGTTTGTATGCGGCACAATTGGCTACTCGGTTGCCAGTGTTTACTGCGGCCCGCTGCTGTCGCGGATCGGGTTGGGGATGCTACTGGTGATAAGCGCGCTGCTGATTGGCGCGGCCAATCTGGGTTACGCGCTGGCCCCGTCGTGGTGGATGGTGGTCATCCTCGCGCTCATCAATGGCCTTGGCGGCGGCGCGCTTGACTCCTCTTTTAACACTTACTTCGCCGCGAACCACAACTCACGCTTGATGAACTGGCTGCACGCCTGCTTCGGCTTAGGTGCGACATTTGGCCCGCTGGTCATGACAGGCTTACTCAACGCGGGCATCTCGTGGCGATACGGTTATGTGGTACTCGCCGCTATTTCTGGTGTCCTGTTCCTTCTGTTTCTGTTTGCGCGTTCACGCTGGCACCCGATCATCAAGGCAGATGCCAGCACTGCAACTGGTACGGGTCAACGCGCCCGCACGACAGACACTCTCAAACTATCGCTGGTCTGGCTCGGTATCGTTCTATTTGTCGCTAACGTTTCCGTCGAAGCCACTGCCGGAAATTGGTCGTTCACGTTGTT
>JACMMD010000437.1 GCA_014379235.1 Anaerolineae bacterium | reverse complement strand
CCCTAGCAAAAGGTGATTTCTCCGGTCAGTTCGTAGCGTTCGCGGGCTATCAATACGAGCGTTTCACGAGCGGCGAAATTCCACTCTGGAATCCCTACAACAACAGCGGCTTACCCTTCATCGCGGATACACAGGCCGCCGTATTTTACCCGCCACGTTTGGCGACGATTGCCCTAGCGCGGCTGTTCGGCGGTTGGAGCTACCCCGCGCTCGAACTCGAAATGACCGCGCACGTCCTCGCCTATTCGCTGCTGATGTATTGGCTGGTGCGGCGGCTGACATGGGAGCAAAATGGCAGCGTATTCGGGGCGTTTGTCGCGGCCATCATCGCGGCTTACAGCGGCTTTATGTCCGGCTATCCGCCGCTGCAATTAGCCATTCTCGAAGCGGGAATCTGGCTGCCATTAGCGGTGCTTGGCGTGTTAGAAGCCACCCGCGACAAGCCGATTCGCTGGCGTTGGCTGTTGTTAAGCGCCTTCGCGCTTGGCATATCGTGGCTGGCCGGTCATCCACAAACCAGTTGGTTCCTGACCAACCTGATCGTCGTCTATTTCATCTACAACGCCTTCACACGCCGCTATCGCTGGCCGATATACATCGGCGGATTATTGGTGCTTGGCCTCGTCGCGGGCGGAGTTGCAGCGGTGCAGCTTATCCCCGGCATCGAGTATCTCGCGCACACGGCCCGCGTCGGGCTGACCTTCGAGGACAAAGGCAACGGTTTTCCATTTCAAGACCTCGTTCAGTTCATCTTCCCCAATGTGGTCAGCCTGTGGTCGCCGCTTTACGTGGGCATCATCGGGCTTGGATTGGCCGCACTGGCCCTGCGCTGGCGCGCACCGCGCAGCCTATTTTGGGGCATGATTGCGATTGTCGCGCTGGCCTTGAGCTTCGGCGCAAACAGCGTGGTTTACGACTACTTCTACAACACCTCGCCGGGACTGCGCTTTTTCCGTGGCCAAGAACGCGCCGCGTATCTCGTCAGCGCCAGTTTGGCCATCCTCGCCGGAATCGGCGCATCATATTTCTTGCGTTGGGGCGCGGATGACGGCGGCATCACCCGCAAACGGATGCAGCGCGCACTGATCGTCCTGCTGGTTATCATCGGCATCGTGTTTGGCATGGTGTTTGTGGCATGGCTCGGCAACCGCGAGGCTTATGGCCAGTACATCGGCCCGATGGCGTTCAGTACGCTCATCGCTGCGCTGGCGCTGCTGCTCATCCCTTGGGTATTGACCGCCCCGAAACACCAACCGCGCCGCTGGATTCTCGCGGGGTTGATCGTGTTCGAGTTGTTCAGTGTGAACATGAACGCCACCGGAACTTACGAACCGATTGCTCCCGATGAGCAGTTGAGCATGTCACCGCCGCCGCTGGTCGCGCAGGTGTTAGCCGATAGCGATGGCGTTTTCCGCGTCGATGGTTTTCGCGGCCTGACCGATAACTACGGCAGTTTGTACGGCCTGATGGATATGCGCGGCATCAGTCCGCTGTTCCTTGACGGCCCGTTCAGGCTGATCGAACCAGACAAAATCAATCCAATGGCATGGGAACTGTTCGCCGTGCGCTATGTGTTCACCGACTGGAACGAACTCCCCGTTCCGAGTGAAATCGTCGGCACAGGCGAAGACCGTACTGGCGCAATCAATCTGCATCGGCTGAGTGACCCGCGCCCGTTCGCCCAACTGGTTTATGAAACCGCCATCACAGACAGCGACGAGTTCGCCCGCGCCCTGCTGCATGACCCGAACTTCGATCCACGAAGCGCCGTCATCTTAGCGCATGAGGTTGATGTCGATCTGCCCGAAACCCCACCAGAAACTGCTGTTGCAACCATCACCGAGTTTGAGCCGGAGTCATTTACTATCGTCGTTGAGACACCAACAAACGCGATTCT
>JACMMD010000436.1 GCA_014379235.1 Anaerolineae bacterium | reverse complement strand
CGAACGTTCGCGGGCATGGTCAGCGATCAACTGCACGAACTCGACCATCTCCGCGTAGGCTGTTTCACGTCCCTGTTCTTCGTAGAACGTAGCCGCGTCCACGCGATCCAGCAGCACACCGTCGAAGCCCATGTCGATGATGCGGTCAAGGTAGGAGTCTTCGCCCGTGACGATGATTTCCTGCCAGCGCTCGTCCCAATAATGCACCCACAAATCGCCGGCCCATGTCGCATCCGGCGAGTCTGCCCATTCAGGACGTTCGCCCGTCATGCTCCATTCGGGCCGCCAATAGTATTGAAACGTCGCTGCCTGCCCGATGCTCATATACGCGACCACCAGCTTATCGCCGCCTTCGCTCTCGCGCAGGCGTTCGATGTTGGCCGCGCTGCTGCCCGCCAGAGCGATGTCCGAAATCACGAGATCGTAGGCCGTCGGCGCGAGGTTGTTCGCACGGGCGCGTTGTAACTGAATGATGTAGTCATCCACCGCTGCCCAATCCCGAACAGCCGCATCCTGCGCGAACACAGCGAATGTTCCCATAAGCAGCATGGCCAAAACAGCCATCGTTGTAGGGGCGCTTCGCGAAGCGCCCCTACGGAATAAAACGTTCATCCCGCTATCCCTTCAACCCTGACAGCGCGAAGCCGCGCACCACCCAACGATTCATGAACATATAAACCACTAGAATCGGCATGACCACCAGCACCGACGCCGCCATCTGCAAGCCGATGTTGCTGGTATGCGCGTCGTTGTACCACGTCAGGATGATCGGCAGCGTGCGAACGTCACCCTCACGCAGCACGATCAACGGCCACAAATAAGAGTTCCAGTTGGAGATGAACACCAATATACCGAATGTCGCCAGCGCCGCAGTCGTTTGTGGCAGCACGATCCGCAGGAAAATGGCCCATTCACTCGCGCCATCGACGCGGGCCGCGTCCAGCAGTTCGTCGGGGATGCTCATCATGAACTGTCGCATCAGGAAAATCCCGAACGCATTGAACCAACTCAGCACCACGAGACCGAGCAGATTGTTGGTCAGCCCGAACTTGAGCAGCACCAGATATGACGGAATCATCGTCAACTGGAACGGAATCATCATCGTGGCAATGATGTAACCGAACAGCAAACGCTTGCCGCGAAAGTGGAACTTGGCGAACACATAGCCGAACAGGGCGCTGGTGAACGTCTGCGTGATGACGTTCAAAACGGCGATGATCGTGCTGTTGAAATAGAAACGTCCCAACGGCAGCGCTTCGTCGTTGAGGATGGTATCGTAGTTCGCTGTCGTGAACTCTCGCGGGAAGAACGCTTGCGTCGCGGGATTGATGATCTCCGCGTGGGTTTTGAACGATGCCAGAATCGTCCACACGAACGGCACGAGCGTCGCCACGCAGCCGACGATCAGCAGCACGTAGATCAGCTTCTGATTGTACCACCAGCTCGGCCCTTGCGATGCGCGTCCACGTTCCGCCGGAATGGTTGCCATCGCTAATACTCCCAATTCGTGCGTAAGACGCGGGTTTGAATGATCGTCAGCACGACGATAAACAGGAACATTACCAGCGCAATCGCCGCCGCCCAACCCATGCGCTCGAAGCGGAAAGCGTTCTCGTAAATATCCAGCACCAGCACCCGCGTCTGGCCGATGCTGCCCGGCCCACCTTGCGTCATCACCTGAATAAGGTCGAACACTTGAAACGACGAAATGACCGTCAGTACCGATGTGACTAAAATCGTCGGGCGCAGCAGCGGAATGGTGATATACCAGAACACCTGCCATGGCGTCGCACCATCCACCTTAGCCGCGTCTTTGAGGCTGTCGGGGATGCCTTGCAGCGCGGCGATGAAGATCACCAGATTGTAGCCGAAGTCCTGCCACAAGTAGGCGATGACCACCGCCAGCATGGCCGCCGGAACACCAAACACATTCGCGGACGGGTCTTGCAGCCATGCGACTGGTGTGCCGCCGAACACGCGCAGGCCGTTGTTCAGCAGCCCATACTGTGTGTTGAAGATATAGCCCCACATCACCGCCACACCCACCGACGACGTGACCACAGGCAGAAAATACACGGTGCGAAACACTGTCTTGAGAAAGCCGCTAGTCGATTCGATCAACACAGCTAACGGAATGGTGATGAGCAGGTTCAGCGGCAGCACCAGCGCCGTAAATCCCAGCGTGTTTTGCAGGCTGTTCTGAAATATGCGAGCGTCACGCCCCGCGCCGGACAGCATCAACTGGAAATACTCGAAGCCCACGAACGGATTATCGCCGCCTAAACCGAGTATCGGCCCACCGACGCGGCGCGGGCTGTAATCGAAGAACGCCAGCACGAATGCCCACAGCAGCGGCAGTACGCTCAACGTCGCCAGATAGAACACCATCGGTGTTACCGTGCCGGCCACGAAACCCGGCTGTCGGCGTTTAGAGTCGTCAACAGCGGGAGTCAGTATCCACAATCCCGCCAAACCGATCAAGCCGCCAAGCAGCGAAATCCACGTCGCAGAGTTCGGAATCACACCGCCGAGCAGCGCGAGTATCAGCCGCCCGAACACCTGCCCCGATACGATGCCAACTACCAATCCAACCGCCGCGCCTTTCCACGGATTGCGCCCCTTGCGGTCAAAAAAGAGCGGTGTCACCGCGCAGCCGATGAAACCGGAGATCATCAGCCAGTACAGAGTCAGCGCTTCGAGGTTGAATTCGGGCATGGGTTTATCTCATTGGATAATCAGTGCTTTTGGTAGGGGCAAGGCATGCCTTGCCCCTACAAGTGTCTATGGGTAGGGGCGACACATGTGTCGCCCTCTATTTAGCCGCTCAACCCCATCCCCCCCCCCCGTCCCCGCCAGCAGGGGAGGG
>JACMMD010000435.1 GCA_014379235.1 Anaerolineae bacterium | reverse complement strand
CTGCCGCAGTGACTGGAGTTCCGCCACGTCGGTGATGCCGTCAGTGAAAGATAGAGCCACGCGGTTGAATATGCCCGAAAGCGTGTTCAAAGGTATCGATGCCAGACTCTCCAACGGGCCGAGCAGTCCGAGTTGGCTGGTGATAATGAGTGCCACGCACACCAGCATCGAGACAAATAAGAACCACACACGGTTGGATCGCCAATCGCGTCTCAATCCAACACCTTTAGCTTCAACTTAACCATCGATAGGTTGGATTATATCAAATCGCCTGTGGAATCAGCAGGCGCTAGTGGCGGGTGCTGCCACGCTCCAAGCCTGTGAGCAAGCGGCGCAGGTTGTTGTAATCTTCCAGCACACGGCTTGCGCCACGCGCTACGCAGGTCATGGCATCTTCTGCCAGCCATGCGCGGATGTTGAGTTCTTC
The DNA here is from genome assembly GCA_014379235.1 of Anaerolineae bacterium. Taxonomy (GTDB): domain Bacteria; phylum Chloroflexota; class Anaerolineae; order Aggregatilineales; family Phototrophicaceae; genus JACMMD01. Next base: position 2,337 of record JACMMD010000435.1, on the reverse strand, counting down.
GCGCATTCTTATCGGCAGACCGCGTAACTGGCTTGTGCCGCCAGCCATACAGATACCGCTTTCCATCAGGTCAGCGATGAGTTCCGGCGGCGTTTCATCGAGCGCGTCTTTCACGGTGTCGATCAAAATGTTGACCGAGCCGGAAATCGCCTCGCGGATTTCAATCGAGCTGACTTCAACCGAAGCCGGAAGCCCTGTGACGAGATTACGCCCTTTGACGAGCATGGTACTTTCTTCGGGCAAAGGATAAGCCGAACCGATCTGGATTTTCACCTTTTCTGCGGTTGGCTCACCTATGAGCAGGTTATGTTTGACGCGCATGTACTGAACGATGTCTTCGTCCATTTCGTCGCCAGCCACGCGGATCGAACGGCTGATGACGATACCACCGAGCGAGAAGATAGCGACTTCGGTTGTGCCGCCGCCGATGTCGATAATCATGCTGCCGCGTGTTTCTTGCACGGGCAGTCCCGCGCCAATGGCGGCTGCAACAGGTTCTTCAATCAAGAATGCTTCACGCGCCCCGGCGCTCATGGCGGCATCGTAGACAGCGCGCTTTTCAACTTCGGTCACGCCGCTTGGGATACCGATGACCACACGCGGACGGGGAATAGGAACCCACGTTTGCTCGTGAGCCTTGCTTATCAGATGATGTAACATCGCTTCGGTGACTTCAAATTCACTGATAACGCCATCCCGAAGCGGACGGACGATAAGAATGTCTTTGGGATTCTTGCTCCACATCTCTTTAGCACGCGCACCGACCTCAATTGGGCGGCGGGTGCGCCGCTCTACGGCCACGAATGATGGCTCGTTGATGACGATTCCCTTGCCACGCACACTGACCAGTGTGTTGGCAGTCCCAAGGTCTATGCCGATGTCGAGAGAGAATAAGCCAAAGAAATAATCTATCGGGCTTAACACGCAATTCTCCTAACGGCACGAACAGCGCGAGGCATTATAACACGCATAATTCGAGATGATAAAGCGCCCCAACCTGCTGTCCCAAACCGGATATAATAACCGTTAATTTTCGAATGTGCGATGATTTGTTGATGAATTGTACTGAAAAGCGCCTTTAATGACGGTGAACTTGCCTCAAATCGTTTTGCAAACGCTCACCAAGCGCTCAACTCGGCTCATCGAAGCGGACAGCGTTCTCGTCGTGGGCGTATCGGGTGGAGCGGATTCGCTGGCGCTGCTGCACATCTTAAACGGCTTGCGTGAACGGTTGGACATTCGTCTGCATGTGGCCACGCTCGATCATGGTTTGCGCGCTGAGGTGAGCGCGGCAGATGCAGAGTTTGTGCGCCAACTTGCGGAAGCGTGGGGACTGCCCGTCACAGTGGGTTATAAGGATGTGCCAACGTTGATGAAAACGTGGCGCATTGGTATCGAGGCGGCGGCGCGTCGGGCACGTTACGATTTTCTGGCGAAAGTGGCGCGAGACGTTAGCGCAAATCATATTGCTGTCGCGCATCATGCCGACGATCAGGCCGAAACGGTACTCATGCGTATTTTGCGCGGTACGGGTTTACGTGGGCTTGGCGGGATGGCGGTATCTGCGCCATTGCCTGAACACAGCGATCTGACATTGCTGCGCCCGATGCTTAAAGTGTCTCGCGCTGACATTGAGGCATACTGCCGCGAACATGATTTGCAGCCCCGCGAGGATGCCACTAACCGTGACACGACTTACACGCGCAATCGCCTGCGACACGAAACTATTCCGTTGTTGGAGCAGGTCTATCCCGGCGTAAAGCGGGCGCTGACCCAGCTTGCCGACATTGCGGCCATGGACGACGATTATCTCGAATTGCAGTTACAGCGCGAGTTTATCGAACCACACGTTCGCATAGCAGGAGAACTCGCTGTTATTGGTCGTGCCAACTTCCAGAAATTGCATCCATCTTTGCAACGTCGGGCGCTGGCATGGGTACATAGCCAGTTTCAGCACAGCGAGTCAAGCGTAGAGTTAGGCTACAGACATATCATTGCCGCCGTAGAAGTAGCACTGACCGGACAAACTGGGGCAGTTGCACAGTTTCCCGACGGGATTCAAATGCGGGTGGAATATGGCAGGTTGGTCTTTGAAAAAACGGATACACCGCCAGCTTATTGGGATATGACGCTAACAGCAGGCAGTGAAATCTCGATAACGATACAGGATGATAACTTCCTTTTCCAGGCAGATTGGGGCTGGACGTTCATTGCGACGTTGCAGCCAAAAGATTTTGTCCGCGCAAGGTTGGCCATCGCGGAAGGGGCTAACGCCATACTGCGAACGCGGCAGCAGGGAGATCGGTTCGCGCCGCTTGGTATGGGCAGTCATACGCG
>JACMMD010000434.1 GCA_014379235.1 Anaerolineae bacterium | reverse complement strand
TTACGATCAGCGCAGCAAATACCCCTTCGATATTATCCCCGGCATGGAAATTTCCAGCGCGGAAGGCGACGTGCTGGGCTTGTGGGTGACAAAACCCATTCAGATCGGCATGTCGCTGGCCGAGACCGCCGCCGCCGTTCATGAGCAGGGCGGCATCGCTATCCTCGCGCATCCCTTTCATTTTTATGTGCCTGTCGTGGCCTTGAATTTCCGGCGCTACTTGAACAACCCACAGATGTTACTCGATGCGGGTATCGACGCGCTGGAAACGCACAACGCATCGACGTTTTTACCCGCCAACAACCGGCTTGCCCGCCGTTTTAACCGCCGCTTACATCTGTCCGCGACAGGCAGCAGTGACGCACATACGCTTGGCGCTATCGGTAGTGGCCGGACGCGCTTTCCGGGTCGCAGCGCCGCCGATCTTCGAACCGCGTTCGCGCAAGGGACAACGCTTGCTGAGGGAGAAATGTGGCCAGTCAAGGAAATGTTCGTCGCCGTAGCGACCATCATTCATCGCAATCTCAGCCGCTATTCGGGTCCGAAGACACATTCGATACAGCCGCAAGAAGTGATGCCTTAGCTCCGGTTCAGCGAGTCGCGCTGTTCGCTGAGGCGTTCTTGCCCAAAGTCGACGGCGTTTCCAAGACTGCGTATCTCACGCTGCGTTATTTGCAGCAGACCGGGCGCGATGTGCTGGTGCTTGCGCCGGATACCGCGCCGCCGATGGTGGGGCCAAGCCGGGTGATCGCGCTGCCATCGCTCGGCATCCCCGCCGCGCCGGAAACACGGGTCGCGCTGCCCAACCCGATCATCAAGCACTATCTCGATGAGTTTCAGCCCGATTTAATTCACATGTTCAGTCCGGCGCTGCTGTCGGTGAGCGGCATGTTAGCCGGACGCTATGCTCATATTCCAGTCATCGCCAACTATCAAACCGACTTGCCCGCTTATACTGAATATTACGGATATAATTTCCTAACGCATCTCACCCGCGATTGGCTGCGCTATATTCACAACGGCTGCCACCTCACGCTCGTACCTTCGACTTACACGGCGAACCAACTACGTGGTTGGGGCTACCGACGTTTGCGAAAGTGGGGTCGCGGCGTCGATTGCGAACACTTCCACCCTGACAAGCGCAGTCGTGAATGGCGCGAACGCCTGCTCAATGGCCGCGACTCCGATTCGCTGCTGTGCATTTACGTCGGGCGGCTGGCCAACGAAAAGCGCGTCGATCTGCTGCTAGAAGTCGCGCAGACTCCCGGCATCGCGCTGACCATCATCGGTGACGGCGGGCTGCGCGAAGAACTGCAAGCGACCTTTGCCGGAACGGGAACACATTTCACAGGCTTTCTGTACGGCGACGATCTCGCCCACGCCTACGCCAGCGCGGATGCCTTTTTCTTCACAGGCGCAGCGGAAACGTTTGGACAAGTCGTGCAGGAAGCGATGGCTTCGGGCCTGCCGACGGTGGTCGTCAATCGGGGCGGCGTCACTGATCTAGTGGTCGATGGCGAAACCGGATACACTTGCTCCGATGATCCGGCGGCGTTCGCACAAGCGGCGCGGCGATTACGAGACGACCCGATATTGCGGCGCAAAATGGCGCTCAACGCTCGTCTCAAAGCAGAAGCGCGGCCTTGGTCAGCGATCATGGCGCAGCTTGAAGGCTACTACCGCGAGGCCGTCTCGATGAACCAGCGCGCCAATCGGCTGCAACCGCAGCCCACGTTCGCCCTGTTTAGCCGTTAAGAGAATAACTGCCCTATGCGTTTACGATTTCTACTGCTGCTTCTATTCTTGATGCCTTCTTGGTCATCCGCACAAGATGACGACGAGATGTGGTTCTTTGCATGGCGAGAAAGCACAGGGGAAATATTCGCTTATGATGGGCTTGAGCATGTTAACATATTGATGCGCGCTGAGCGTGTTGGATGGTGGTATGCGGCCCGTATCGCACCTGATAGGGCATTAGCGCAGGCGATCTCTGGGGGAAATGCAGGATTTTACTTACTTTCACCGAACACGGCTCAACCACTTCTACTCAACTTTGAGCCAAGTATATTGTCTATTCCACTCACTGAAGCATATAGCGCCTTTCGACGTAATGAGAACTTCGTTGTACTGCTGCCGGATGATTATCATCATGATGAGCCAGCGCTACTCGTAGATTTAGCCGCAGCAAGAATTGAAATCCTGACGCCTAACATTTTCTCAGCGTATCAGGCTTCATTTTCAGAGGACGGTAGAACACTTCGCTACATGGCTCAAGCTATAAGTTCTGGAGTAGTGACGGAACGAGAACGCAACCTTGTAAGTGGCGAGGAGCGCATTTTGCGTATAGGTCGCTA
>JACMMD010000433.1 GCA_014379235.1 Anaerolineae bacterium | reverse complement strand
TGCGAATTTGTTGCGTTAAATTACAGCGAAAGCGCGTAGGCGATCAAATCCGCGAGAATTCACTTCCGCTCACGATCAGCGGTTTGTTTTCGCTTGATACTGATGATTGTATTTTAGCGGAAGTGCCAGTTTATCTCGTCTGGCGGGTGGGTGATTTTCGGATCAGCCATTGGGCGGAGACGTGGTGGGTCTAAGGGCTAGTTTACTTCCTTGTCATATGCTCCGCGACGATAGGTAGACAAGGCTTTATGGATTTCGGCTTCAGAGGAGAAGCGATCCAGATCAGCGTAACCATCTGTCCATGCGTCGAGATAAAGCGTGTGCTCAGGCGGTACTATCGTTTTCCACCACAGTGCGAATTGGATAATCGCCCTGCGTTCCCCGTTGATTGTGAGTGTATACCCGTTGCGTTGCAAGCCGCCTGTAATCAGTTTGCCACTAAACTTAAACTCGAAGTCTATGAGCAGATAATCGGCGGCTGGCTGACGCATGTTGAATTTGACACGCTTCCAGCGCTTACGCATGTGTTTCATGAACTCGTCTACCGTCATGCTCCATGTAGTGAACGTGGGTAGATAAAATGATTCGGGCTGCGTTTCAGATGGAGTCCGCGTCCACTGCTGGTCTTGGCCTAGAACCGGGCCGAGGAAGTGGGTGTTCGGAGAGCTATATCGCTTTTTTGTACGGAGACGATGATGGCAATACTCAATTGCTGCAATAGCCTCGTCACGTACTGCCCACCAGCCCGGAAGAATGATCTTATCATCTGTTGCTATTCGATTGAGTGCTGCCAACGCGCCGAAAGTAATAAATATCTCAGGATTTTTGAATGCCTGAAGGAGATCTGTTAGGGCGAACGATGCCCAAAATCGCAAATCAGGCAGTGGATGAGAAAGTGCCGTAATTATGAGTGGCAGCACTCGTTCGGCTTCTCCATCTCTGGCAGAGCCGAGTGCTTCAGTGGCGTCTCCGCGCACTTGTGGTTCTTCACTCTCATCGATCATGATTTGAATGAGTGCGTCAATACCGAGTGAGTTACCCATCAATGCGCGAATTGCGGCGTTACGTGTACGACCATCGCGCTGCTTATCGTGAGCAATATCAATAAGCGGCGCGACAGCGCGCTGATTTTCGATATTGCCTAAAGCGCTCAGAATCCAGAGGCGCTCAAAGTTATACGTGCCATCTTCTATCTCGGTATCTGCTTTTTGAAGTGCTGCCAAGAGTGCATCAATCGCAACTGGGTTAGGCATGGATGCTAATGAACTTGCTGCTGCGGTGCGAACTTCTATATAGTCCGATTTCAGCGCGTCGATGAGTGGGCCGCTGGTGCGGCGTTTGTCCGCCATGCTGCCGATTTTTCCTAATAACTGACAAGCAGCGGCGCGTAGTTCCGGTTCGGTGCGGTTGCTACGGATGACGCGGAATAGATCATCATATGTTTTGATGCCTGCCTCTCGCGTGATCTCAACACACTTGGCAAGTATCGTATCGGGTGGCGAAATACGCCATGACAGCACTTCGTGTAGATCAGCTTGAAAGTCTTTGCTCAACTGAGCGTCCTTTCTATCCAATGCGGGCAAGACATGTCTTGCCCCTACAAAAGTTTATTTCACCTCATTGGGGAGCGGCTGACCTGTCACGCCTGCGATCAGGTTAAGCGCAGACATCTCGGCCATTTTGTTGCGGGTTCTCACGCTGGCGCTGCCGATGTGCGGCACGACCACCACATTCGGGAAGGTGAGCAGGGGATTGTCGGCGGGCAGTGGTTCGGGGTCGGTCACGTCGAGGCCCGCGCCACCGATCACCTTATTTTCTATGGCTTCGATGAGCGCCGCTTGATCGACCACTGGGCCGCGTGTGGTGTTGATAAGGATGCTCGTCGGTTTCATTTTGGCGAACGTTTCGCGGTTCATCAGGTGGCGAGTGTCGGCGTTGAGCGGGCAGTGCAGCGACACGTAATCCGACTCGCGCAGCAGTTCATCGAGCGAGACACGCTTCGCGCCGACTTCAGCCGCTTCTTCGTCGGTGAGGCGCGGGCCGTAAGCTAGCAGTTTCATATCGAAACCTGCGGCGCGGCGGGCCATCGCCTGACCGATACGGCCCAAGCCGACGATACCGAGTGTCGCGCCGGTCACATCCTGACCGAGCAGCAGCGCGGGCCCCCACGTTTTCCAGTGACCAGCGCGCACATAATCCGCGCCTTCGACGATGCGCCGCCCTGTCGCCAACAGCAGCGCGAACGCGATGTCGGCGGTGGCATCGGTGAGAACGCCGGGCGTATTGCCGATTTTGATGCCGCGTTCACGGGCTGCGGGCACATCGACATTATCGTAGCCGACGGCGAACTGGCTGATGACTTTCAACTGCGGGCCGGCGGCATCCATGACTTCGCCATCCATACGTTCGGTCAGCAGGCTGAGGATGCCCTCGACTCCGCGCACTCGCTCAAGCAAAATATCACGCGGAATGGGGCGGTCTTCTTCCCATACATTGGCGTCACAGGCGGCGCGAACCAGATCAAGTCCGGCGTCGAAAATAGCGCGGGTAACAAATACTTTCGGTTTCATCAAAAATGCCTTCCACAAATGGCGCTGTTATAATGCGGTGAATTGTAGAGCATCGAGCATGATTGAACGAGTAAAAAACGACCTTCGCGCCAATAAATCCCGCAAAAATAGGGCATGGCTGCTGGCTGTGCTGGCGCTGCTGCTCGTCACGGCCTATCACGTTCATCGCATCCAAAGCACGTATATGCGCGATGACGAGGAAATTTCGTTTCGCACCACGCAGTACAATTTACATTACGCGA
>JACMMD010000432.1 GCA_014379235.1 Anaerolineae bacterium | reverse complement strand
CGCCACAAGCTGGTTCATCATGTGGACGAAGAACGGGAAGTTCAGACCCGGCACCGATGCCGCCAGCGTGATCGACTCGTCCATCGGGCATTCCGCCACTGCCGCCGCTATCGCCATTTCCTGATCGGTCATCGCCCGACCACCGCCAGCGTCCTGCGCCAGCGTCGGGGCGATCATAGTCAGCATCAACGCGATACAACAGAATAAAAGTTTCATTTGTCTAGACATTTGCAACTCCTCTAAATAGATCAAAGGTTCTTTCAAGAACATGCCTCAACCGAGTGAATGCGACTACACCTCCTTGCGCCTGCACGAACGACGTTCTAGACACTTCGCCGCGATTTGACGAAGCGATCAAACCCAACCGCCAGCACGATAATCAAACCGATGATGATCTGCTGGACATACGGCGAGACGTTCATCAAGACCAGACCGTTGGTTAACACACCAATCAGCATTGATCCGATCACCGTGCCGAGAACGTTGCCCTCGCCGCCGAATAAACTTGTGCCACCGATGACGACGGATGCAATCACGGTCAGCTCGTAGCCTGTCCCCGCGACAGCTTCCGACGCGCCGAGCCGTGAGGACAGCACGAAGCCGCCCAACCCGGCGAAAAAGCCGACGATCACGTAGACACTGAGCAGTATCTTTTTCACGTTGAGGCCGGAAAGTCGCGCCGCTTCGGGGTTGCCACCAACGGCGTACACCTGCCGCCCGTAGCGCGTGTAACGCAGGATAATGTGTGCTAGCACCGCGAAGCCGAGAAAGATAATCACGGGTACGGGGATGCCGTCCGGCTCTGGCAGGCGCGCTTTGCCCCACCACTCGTAAGCGTCTTCAAAACCGCTGATAGGGCCGCCGCCGGAGAGCAGCAGCGTCGCGCCGCGAAAGGCCGACAAGCCGCCAAGTGTGACCACGAACGCGGGCACACCGAGCCGAGTGATCATCGTGCCCTGTATGAAACCGCCAAGCACTCCAATCGCCACTGCCGCCAGAATGGCCGCCAGCACACCGTATCCTGTGCTTTCGGTTGTGGTCAACGACAGCGTATTGGCTGTGCCGCCTTTGGCCACGACTGCCCCGACCATACCCGCCAGCGCCAGCAGCGAACCTACGGAGAGGTCGATGCCACCCGTGAGAATGACGAACGTCATGCCGATGGCGATCAGTCCGGTGATAGATACCTGCCGCGCCACTTGCAGCAGATTGTTCGCTTTGAGGAAGTTTGGCTCGATGATCGCAAATACGGCCATCAGCACAAACAGGAAAATGACGGGCGCGAATCGGCTCAACACGTTGATGATGCTAACGCCCTGCTGTTGACGGTTGGTGATGGCGGCGTCCGTCCGTGCTTGATTCATGTATAAAATGCCTCTCTAAAAATTCTTCGCTTATGTAATTTCAGTTTTATGGACGACAGGTCGCCCCTACGAGATGCGTCAGGCAACTGCGTCTTTGGTGGAAAGCGTCATCAGGTGCATCAGCTTTTCTTCGGTAGCGTCAGCGCGCAAGATTTCGCCCGTCAGCCGCCCCTCGCGCACCGTGATGATTCGGTCACTCATGCCGAGAATTTCCGGCAGTTCCGACGAGATCATAATCACGGCGATTCCCCCACGCGCCATCTCGTCCAGCAGTTGGTGAACTTCGGCCTTCGCGGCGATGTCGATGCCGCGAGTTGGCTCATCGACGATCAGCACCTTCGGTTGCAGTGCTAACCAGCGGGCGATCACCACTTTCTGCTGATTGCCGCCGCTGAGGTTGAGAATTTTCTGTTCAGGGCTGGCCATACGAATGTTGAGCGCATCACGGTAGCGCTCCATCAAGGCCATTTCGGCCTTCTCACGCATGAACGCGCCCCAACGGGTCAGGCTGCCAAGCGATGCGATGCTCAAGTTTTCACGCACAGCCAGCGCCAAAAATAATGCCTGCTGTTTACGATCTTCAGGCACAAGGCCGATGCCATAGCGGATGGCATCTTGTGGCGATTTGATGCGTACAGGCTTGCCGTCGATCAAGATTTCGCCGCTGTCAAACGGGTCTGCGCCGAAGACGGCCCGCGCTAGTTCCGTGCGCCCTGCCCCGACTAAGCCCGCGATGCCGAGAATTTCGCCGCGCCGCAAAGCGAAGCTAATGCCGTTCAGCACCGTCGCGTAGGGGTCACGCGCTGTCCCCTTGCGACTAAGGCCGCGCACTTCCAGCGCGGTATCGCCGTATTCGTGGACTCCGGTTCGTTGGAAAAGCTCATCCATCGAGCGTCCAACCATCATGCGGATGATGTCCGCCGTTGTGATGTCGGCCACATTGGCCGAACCGACGTTTTTCCCGTCGCGCAGAACCGTGATTCGATCACAAATTTCGTGGACTTCTTCGAGGCGATGCGTCACAAAAATGATGCTCAACCCCTGCGCTCTAAGGTCGCGCACGATCTTAAAAAGCTGCTGTACTTCGTTATCGCTGAGGGCTGACGTGGGTTCATCCATGATGATGATCCGCGAACGCATCGACAAAGCGCGCGCGATTTCAACCATTTGCTGTTCGGCTACGCTGAGGTTGCGAACTAGCGACATCGGGTTCAGGTGAATACCAAGTCGTTCGGTTAAGACGAGAGTTTCACGCTTGAGCGCGCCCCAATCGACAAAACCCGACTTCCCCGGTTCACGCCCGATGAATACGTTTTCGGCAATCGTCAGGCTGGGCACGAGGTTGAACTCTTGATAAATCGTCACGATGCCTAACGCCTGCGCCTGATGCGGATTGGCGAGGTGCAAGCGCTTGCCGTCGAGTTCCATTGTGCCGCTGTCGGGCTGATACGCGCCGGACATGATCTTAATCAGCGTCGATTTGCCAGCGCCGTTTTCGCCAAGCAGGCCGTGAATTTCTCCCGGCGTGATCTCCAGCGAGACGTTATCCAACGCCTTCACGCCGGGAAACTGCTTGCTGATACCTTCCATTTTTAGTAAGTATTGATTCATTCTAAATCCATATTCTTCGGTAGGGGCACGATGCATCGTGCCCCTACAGGCAGCGTAACATTTTTATTTCAATGCTGCGGTGGACTGCCGTACCAATAGGCTCGGCATCAAGGATGTGCGCGTTTCGTCCGGCGTTTCGCCCCCGATCAACTTGAGCAGCAGTTCGATACCCACCCGCGCCAACTGTTCTAAAGGCTGCGTGACCGTCGTCAGCGGCGGGTTCATGTAGCGGCTGACTTCGATGTCATCCACGCCCACCAGCGAAATATCATCGGGAACACGCAAGCCGCGCTCGTAAATCGCCAGCGACGCGCCAATGGCCATGCGGTCATTGCTGGCGAATACCGCCGTCGGATAAGACTCGTCGCTCAAAATCTCGCGCATGGCATGGTAACCCTCGTCGCAGCCCCACACGCCGTTATCAAAAGACGCGATTCGCTGATACTCCAAGCCGTTCTGCCGGAGCGTGTGTAGATAACCTTCGATGCGGTCTAGGGCTGGCTTGGGGCCGCCAGTGGGGCCGGAAAGATGCGCGATACGGGTGTGGCCGAGGTCGCAAAGATGCTGCGTCGCAAGCTGCGCGGCGCGGAAATTATCGAGACTGCAACACGCCCCCTCGAAATCTTCGGGCACACGGTCAATGGCGACCACTGGAATAGTCAGGTTGTTCAGCAAATCCGTCGTGTGATGCGCGCCGACGACGTGCGAAATCAACAGTCCATCGACCCAGCGGCTGACCACCCGGCGGATACACTCGGCTTCGCGGGCCTCGTCCTCGTGCGAGTTGAACACCAGCAGGCTAAAACCGTGTTCTTGAGCAACATCCTCAGCAACACTGACCATCGCGGCGAAATGCGGATTAGATAGGTCAGGCACGAGGAAACCGATCACCTGCGTGCGGCCAGTGCGTAACCCCTGCGCGATAGGGTGCGGTGAGTAACCGAGTTCGAGAATGGACTGTTGGACTTTGAGGCGAGTATCGCTGGCGACATACGGCCAATCGCGCACGACGTTGGAGACTGTCGTGACTGAAACCCCTGCGTGGTTGGCTACGTCTCGTAAGGTGATACGCTGGGCCATAAATAACCGTTTACGAATAATATTTAACGTTTCACATTTTCCGCCATTGTATGACATGGCAACCATTCGGTCAAGCAGTTACGATAAATATGAATGCAAACCGCTTAACACAGAGCCTCAGAGGGACGAGAGACACAGGGGAAATTCAAAAACATATTACAAAGGTTCAAGGGGTCAAAGATACAAAGAAAAGACTTTTGTATTTCCTTGTACCCCTGTCCCTTTTGATATGCTTTTCTCTTCTTGGCAACTTTGACGGTTCAAGATACCTTCGCTGGCAGAGTAAAGACAAAGGTTGTGCCGCGTTCGGGCTGACTTTCGACCCAGATTTTGCCGCCATGTGCTTCAACGAATCCTCGCGCAATCGCCAGCCCCAAGCCCGTGCCGCGATAGCCGCTGCTGTCTCTTGCACGAGAGCGTTCGCCGCGATAAAAGCTGGTGAAAATGTGCGGTGTATCTGCCGCGCTGATGTGTGAGCCGGTGTTATGGACGCTGACTTGAACGTGCCCATTCGAGCGCTGCGCCGACAGCGACACTTCCCCACCCGGCGGCGTATGATGGATGGCGTTATCGAGCAGGTTGTACAAAACCCGCTGAATTTTATCAGGCGCGGCATAGACCATATCAGCCGCATGATCGACCTTACCCGTGAGCTTGACCTGCTGCCCAATTGCGCGGGCGCTCATGCTGCCGAGCGTATCCGAAACCAGATCGTGCAGCGACGTTTGTTGATGAACGAGGCTCAACTGAATGTGATCCAACTGTGCTAGTTCAAACAAATCGTCGATCAAGCGGCTGAGGTGTTCGACCTCGTTTTGAATGTTGCGTGTGTAGCGGGCGACAGTTTCGGGATCAGAGGCTACACCGTCAATGATAGCCTCGTTCATGGCGCGGATAGCCGCCAACGGTGTGCGTAAATCGTGCGAAACCCACGACACCAAGTCGCGGCGAGTCTGTTCGAGCAGGCGTTTTTGAGCATCGACCTCTTGCAGCGTGTTGGCCATCTGGTTGAAGGTGCGCGCCAGCATCGCCAGCTCGTCATTGCCGGTGGCGCTCAAGCGCGATTCTAAGTCCCCTGCCGCGAGGCGTTCCGCCGCTTGGCCGAGCGCGTGAATGCGTTCGGTGAGCGCGCTCGAAATGAAGTACACGGAGATTATCGAGATCAGCCCCGCGAACAACAGCAGCGCCGTTGTCAAAATCAAGTCGTGGTCGCTGATGAACATCAACTGCGCCGAAACTAACACGTTGATGAAGATCAGCATCACCGTCAAAATCGTCGTCGCCAACATCGTCCAACGCAGGCTGTTGAAGCGCTGTACCAATCCACGCTGATACAGCACATAGACGAAGCCAACGGTCAAGATTCCCGTGCCGAACATATACAGGAACAGCAGGAGAATGTCTTCGCCGGACGGGTTCAGCATCGGGATAAAAACCAGCATCCCGGCGACGAGCGCCAGCAGCACTCCAAGCACCAGCAGCAGCAGGGGGAGAATACGTTTCATCACGCTGGCTCAAACTTATAACCGACGCCCCACACGGTTTGAATGAACGTCGGGCGGGCGGGGTCGGGTTCAATCTTTTCGCGCAGGCGTCGAATGTGAACGGTGACAGTGCTTTCATCGCCGTAAAACTCATAGCCCCACACGCCGTTGAGAAGCTGTTCACGGGTAAAAACCTGCTGCTCGTGGCGGGCCAGCAGCCACAACAGATCGAACTCTTTAGCTGTGAGCGTGACGGGCGTTTCGCGCAGCAGCACCGTGCGCCGTAAGGGGTCGATGCTTAGGCTGGCGAAGTTGAGCGGCTTCTCGCCTTTCTCGACACCGGACGCGCTGCGACGTAATACTGCTTTTACCCGCGCTACCAGTTCACGCGGGCTAAAGGGCTTAATCACGTAATCATCGACGCCGAGTTCAAAGCCCGTGATACGATCCGCCTCATCGCCGCGAGAAGTCAGCATGATGATCGGAATGTCGCCGTTCGCGCTCAGTCTGGCGTATTCTGGCCCATTGCGTACCGAGCGCGTAATCGCAAAACCATCGAGGCCCGGCAGCATGATGTCCAGCAGAATCAAATCGGGGTGGTTTTCGCGCAGCAGCGACAATGCCTGCGGGCCGTTCTCGGCTTCAAGCACATCAAAACCATCCAGTTCGAGGTAGCGGCGCACAACCTCGCGCAAAGTGGGTTCATCATCTACGATAAAGATCAGTTGCTTGCTCATATTGCTATTATAGTATCCAGTGATTATCAAATCATTACAACCAATCTTTGAACTCTCGCGCACATTTGAATACAATTATCGCGTCTTGATATGCCGGATAACGTCATTTCAAACACACCGCGATGGGAGAACTATTTATGGCGAAACGGGAAAATCGCGTCAAACCGATGGAACATGAGGCGCGCCAGCTAGAGAATTTGAAAACCCTTGATCCAATCACCACACCTGAACATCTGCGACCCCTGTCAAACGCCCTGCTGGATATTGCCATCACGGCCATTCACGAAGCCAGCGCACTCGAAGCAGGCGAAGCGTTGAGTTCGCAGCGCTTGCACACGCTTCAGCAGATGGTGACGAACCTAGTCAAAAGTTAATTTCGCCTTTAAGGAGCATTTTTCATGACTGATGATGTTTTTGCACCCGCTGCAAGCGAATGGTATGAGCCGCCAAAAAACATCGTAGACCAAGCAGAAATCAAGGACTATGAGGCGGTTTATGAGCAGGCGCGTCAAGACCCCGAAGCCTTCTGGGCGGAGCGCGCCAGCGAACTTCACTGGTACAAAAAATGGGACAAGGTGCTGGACGATAGCGAAGCGCCGTTCTATAAATGGTTCGTAGGCGGCAAAACCAACATCGCCTACAACGCGGTTGACCGCCATGTAAAGACGTGGCGCAAGAACAAGCTGGCCTTCATCTGGGAAGGCGAAGATGGCAGCAAGCGCACGTTATCCTATTGGCGACTGTGGCAGGAAGTCAACAAATTCGGCAACGTTCTGCGCGGCATGGGTGTCAAAAAAGGTGATCGAGTCACGATCTACATGGGCCGTATCCCGGAGATCATCATCGCTATGCTGGCCTGCGCCAAGATCGGCGCGGTTCACAGCGTCATTTACGGCGGCTTCTCCGAGCAAGCGCTGGCAGACCGCATCGAGGACGCGCAAAGTAAGGTGCTGGTCACGGCGGATGGCGCGTGGCTGCGCGGCAACACCGTCAAGCTGAAAGACATGGCCGACGAAGCCGTGAAGCGTTCACCCGTTGTGCAAACGGTGATCGTCGTCAAGCGCACCGGCCAAGATGTGAATATGGAACACGGGCGCGATTACTGGTATCACGACCTAATGAACCTGCCCATCGCCGCCCCCACCTGCGAAACCGAAGTGATGGATGCTGAAGACCCGTTGTTCATCCTGTACACCAGCGGCACGACGGGCAAGCCTAAAGGCGTTTTGCACACACACGGCGGCTATCAAGTTTACACGTCGACGACCCTATCATGGGTGT
The DNA here is from genome assembly GCA_014379235.1 of Anaerolineae bacterium. Lineage (GTDB taxonomy): Bacteria > Chloroflexota > Anaerolineae > Aggregatilineales > Phototrophicaceae > JACMMD01. Next base: position 1,020 of record JACMMD010000432.1, on the reverse strand, counting down.
TCGACATCCGCGACGAAGATCGCTGGTGGTGCGCGGCTGACCCCGGCTGGATCACCGGCCACAGCTACATCGTCTACGGGCCGCTGATTCTGGGCGCGACCAGTTTTCTATACGAGGGCGCGCCGACTTTCCCCTACCCCAACCGCTGGTGGAAGATGGTCGAGGAATACGGCATCAGCATCCTATACACCGCGCCGACGGCCATTCGCGGCTTGATGCGCTTTGGCGATGCGTGGCCCAATCGCCATGACCTGAGCAGCTTGCGGCTGTTGGGTTCTGTTGGTGAGCCGATCAACCCCGAAGCGTGGCGCTGGTATTACAAAGTCATCGGCAAAGAACGCGCCCCGATCATGGATACGTGGTGGCAGACGGAAACGGGCGGCTTCATGATTACGCCGCTGCCTTCGGTTCGCCTCAAACCGGGCAGCGCGACTCGTCCATTTCCCGGCATCGAGGTCGATATTGTGGACGAAGAAGGCAACTCTGTTCCAGCAGGCACGGATGGCAATCTGGTCATCAAGAAGCCATGGCCGGCGATGCTGCGTACCGTCTATGGCGACCCTGACCGCTACGTGAGCCAGTATTGGAGCAAGTACAGCAAGCAGGGCTGGTATCTCACAGGCGACTCGGCGCGCAAAGATGCCGACGGCTACTACTGGATCATCGGGCGTAACGACGACGTGATTAAGGTCAGCGGCTATCGGCTTGGCACGGCGGAAGTTGAATCAGGACTCGTCAGCCATCCGGCAGTTGCAGAAGCGGCTGTCATCGGTGTGCCAGACGAAGTGCGCGGCAGTGTGATCTACGCTTACTGCATCCTGAAATCAGGCTTCGCAGCGTCAGACGAACTTAACGATAAGCTGAAAGACCACATCCGCCACGAAGTCGGGCCGATTGCCATTCCTAGCAAAATCGAATTTGTGGATGCGCTGCCTAAGACGCGCTCTGGCAAGATCATGCGCCGCGTGTTGAAAGCGCGGGCAATGGGGCTACCCGAAGGCGACCTCAGTACACTAGAAT
>JACMMD010000431.1 GCA_014379235.1 Anaerolineae bacterium | reverse complement strand
GGTCATCAGCTTGCTCTCAGTCGCGGATTCAAAACAATTGCCATCACATCGGCAAACAAATTGGCCAGAATGTATACTCCCGATACGATAAGCGCAACCGCTTCGATGATCGGGGCATCGCGCAGGAACACGGACTCGACTAGCAGTGTGCCAAGCCCCTGAAACACGAAAACCTGCTCCACGACCACAACACCACCAATGAGATAAGCGAGGTTGAGTGCCATTGTATTCAGCGCGGGAACAACGGCGTTCGGCAGCGCGTGAAACAATACAACGCGGTAGCGCGGCAGCCCTTTCAAAATGGCCATCCGCACATACTCGGAGTTGAGAACTTCGATCAGGTTATCGCGCAGCATGCGGATGGAATAAACCGCCATAGCGATGCTCAGGGTGACAGCGGGAAGGGTGGTTACGTAGATGATCTCGCCCAAGTTTTCGGCCCGCTGAATCTGCGACATTACCGGGAACACCCTCATCGAGACGGCGAAAACATAAATCAGAATCGTGCCGATCACAAACTCCGGCGTCGATAGACCGATGAGGTTAAGCGTCGAAATGACGGTATCGGGAATGCGGTCATGATAAATGGCGGCCAATATTGACAAAATCAACGTCACGGGGACGTAGATTATGAAGGCGTAAGTGGCCAGAATGAATGTATTTGCCATTCGTGGGAAAACAACTTCTGAAACGGTGCGCTCACTGACCAACGAGTGACCGAAATCGCCGCGAACCGCGCCGCCGAGCCATAACAAATAGCGTTCGGTTACGGGGCGGTCAAGGCGCAGACGTTCTCGAAACACAGCGCGGGCTTCTTCGGACGATTCACGGCCAAGCACACGCGCCGCAATATCGCCGGGGAGAATCTCGGTGGTGATAAAGATAAAGACCGATACTGACAATAAGGTAATAAGCGCCAAGCCGAGACGCAGCAGGATCATACGCAGGAGCATAAGGACATTTTTCTTTCAAACCAGCAAACTAAGTTGGAAAAGCTGCGTCCGGGCATAGGGTTGGGTTACGCCCGGACGCATTCACATTACTTAAAGTCCGGTGTTAGCGTTGGCACTCGACGCGGCGCAAGTCCACGCGGGAAAGCTGAACGTGCGGTGTATAGCCTGTGCAGTCCGCACTTAGACCAGCGACGATTTGCTGGAACGCCGGAATAAGCGCGCCGCCTTCTTCGGTTAGCATTTGTTCGGCCTGTTGGAACAGCGCACGACGCGCATCGGGATCAGGTTCGGTGTTCGCGGCATCGAGCAGCGCGTCGAAGTCATCACGATACCAATGTGTCTCTGGATACGCGGCATTTGAGCGGTAGGCGATAGCCAGCGCTTCGCCCGCAGGCCGTGCCAACCAGCCAGAGCCGACAAATGACTGAATCAGCCACACGTTGTCCCAATGTTCGCTGGCGGGGCCGATGATGAGGTTGACATTGATGCCCGCCTCGGCGGCTTGCTGTGCGAACAACTGACCGAGAGCCGCCGCCCCGGGGATCATATCGGCGGTGTACAGGTCGAAGGTCAGCGGATTCTCCGGGCCATAGCCAGCTTCAGCCAGCAGCGCAATCGCACCTTCGACATCGCGTGCGGGCACTTCGCTGCGCCATGCATCCGGGGAAGTCGGCGGAATGGGATTGTCGTCACCAATAACGCCGAATCCGAGCAGTGCAGTATCGACCATCGCCTGACGGTCAATCACCATCTTGAGCGCTTGACGGACACGGTTGTCATCAAATGGCGGGGTGTCGACCCACATCGCCAGCACCATCGAGGTTGCGGGGCCGGTAGGCATCAACTGAATGTCGGGGTTGCCTTGCAGCGCAGGGATGATGGCAAAGTCTACCTGCTGTGCGAGGTCGATTTCACCGGAAAGCAGCGCGGCGCTCATGGTCGTCGCTTCTTGAATGGCGACGAACGTCACGCACGGCGAGAGTGGCAGGCCCTCTTCCCAGTAGTTCTCGTTACGGACGAATTCGTAAGGCTCAGTAGCCGGATCGAAGTCGACAGGGGTGAAGGGGCCTGTGCCGATGGGCGTGAGTTCGAGCGTATCGGCGGTTGAGCCTTCGGGCACGATCCATGTGTTCTTGGTGGTGATTAGCACGGGCAATTCAACGACTGGCGCATCCAGCACGAAACGCACCGTCAGGTCATCGTCCGCGATAATGCCATCGGGATTGAGGAAGGCAAGCGTCGCTGCGGCTTCAGAGCCGTTTTCGGGGTCGATCAAACGCTGATAGGTATACACCACGTCGGCGGCGTCAAACGCTGAACCGTCGTGGAAGGTGACACCTTCGTGCAGGTGGAATGTCCATTCCGTGCCGTCCTCGTTGGATTCCCACGAGTCGGCCAGTTCGGGCATAGGTTGGAAGCTGCTGTCCAAGTCCAACAGGCGATTGAAAACCGCGCCGACCATGATTGAGTTTTGCGTGTTGGGTTGGTTGATTGGATCGAGGTTGAGTAGTTCGCCGCCAGCTTCGACGCCCGCTACGCGAATGCAGTCTTCACCGTCTTGCGCGACGACTAATCCGGCACTCGCAATCACGGCGACTGCGGCTAGAACGAGTAACAAAAGATGGTGTCGGGTAAGGTGTCTCATTAAAGTTTCCTTGTCTACGAATAATCTATAGCGAAACTGTTTCTGCTGCATAAGATTTATGCTTGGCTTCACCTCGTTTCATCTAAAGCGGACAAGAAAATGCATCGGGATTATATATTGTTTACAAAAGATGTACCACAAACCCAAGTGAGTTCTGTAACAAACACTGTCATTGACGCAATCACTCTTTGACTAGTTCCGTACCATGTTGGGTGAACGGGTCGGTGATGATAAACGATAGATAGGTGAGCGGTTCAAAGCCGGGATTGCTGATCTGATGCGCGTAGGTCGCCGGGATATATTGGTACTGATTCGCGGCCAGCGCACCGGAGAGATTGCCAACCTGAATACGACCTG
>JACMMD010000430.1 GCA_014379235.1 Anaerolineae bacterium | reverse complement strand
CGCCGAGATTATTATCCGAGAATTGGTCAGTCGGGTTGCCATTGGCATCGACGCAGTAGAGCGCATCGCCGCCGAAGTGATGGACGATGTTGATACGTCCGTCATTGGGCAGACCGGGAAACGGATCAACTGCTGAAACAACGACCACGCCAGCCAGCAGTGAAGCGATCAGGGCTATCATCGCCAAAAAGAGCGTTTTGACATGCAAGCGATAGTGCTGTGAAGTAGACATGAGAGGGTGTCTTTCTTGATGCATGGTTGGATGAATAGATTACGCTTGAATGGTAGCTGGTGCGTAGATAATATCTATCAGCCACATGACCTATATGGCTATAAATAATCAATAAAAAACGCGGGTCACATTGCCCGCGTTTGTCGATCACAAATTAGTCCGGCGGATTTACGCGGGGCAGCTCGACCATGTGAACACGTATTCAGGGTCAGTCGAGTAGATGCCCGGCCCGTTGACTTGAAGCTCGCCGGATGTCAGCCGATACAGCCGGAAACCGCCTGCTTCTCCCAGAAGCGTATTAACTTCGGGCGGGTTCGGTACGGCGGCTATATCTCGTGGTGATACCGCGAGAATCAGATCGCCTTCGCCAAGGATGCCAATATCCCACACCGAAACCGTACCACCTTCGCCGCAGTAGATCGCGCCGCCGGCGGCCAAGTCATGGTTGTTCACGCGCCCATCTTCGATGCGTAGGCAGTCGTTGTCGAACACGGTATCGACGTGCTTATCATACGTAATGGTTTGCCCGCCAAATTGGATCGTGACTTCCTCGAAGATTTGTTCCCAACAAGCGGCGGCTTGTGCCGAAACGCTGCTCACGCTGACAACCAGAGTCAGCGAAAATACCGCAATTAAAAGGGCGACCAGCGCCAATTTCCTCAACATCATCGCTCCTTAACAACAGACTCAATACAGCCATCATAACACGTCTGTATTAGAGTACGCATAAGACTGGGAGAGGTTGCGGCTTTGGAGCAAAAGGGGAAACCAAAAGCGGGAGGCCGGCCTCGCGCGTTTGGTTTTCGCCGTGCCGAGGGGAACTGGCACAGACTAGTTGTGTTACCGAAGACAGAATGGGGGCAGTGGTTGTTGATTATCTCTGAGGCAGATGCACAGATCGCTGCCAGTCAACCCCTCGCACAAGCCGTCACTAGGAACTGTACCACCGGGAATCGGGCCAACAGGCTCGCAGAACTTGAATTCCATACTGTTCGACTTGTTCCATTCGTCGTTAGCGATGAAGACGAACTTGATGATCCCATCTTCCTGCAAATCCGCGAACGTATACAGGTAAGAAATGCCATAGGTGCTCGGCGCGGCCAGCATTTCGATGCCTGTGCCGGGGGCGGCTTCGGCCTGCGCGACGAAATCTTCAATGGTGTCAGCATCCAGAAACCACAGTTCTTGCCCGTGAATGTCGAGCAGACGCATTCCACCGAAGTTGTCATCGGAGAATTGGTCGGTGGGGTTCATGTCGCGGTCAACGCAGTAGAGTGCGTCACCGCCGAAATGGTGAACGACATTTACGCGGCCATCGTCCGGTAAGCCGGGAAACGGATCAGCGGAAACGGCGAACGCGCCGATCAACAGCGCAACGATAGTAATAAAAGTTGGGATAAGCCACTTGATACGGATACGATAATGATTTGACGTGTTCATGCCACATGCCTTTCAATATTTGTTCGTTCAATTTGCATTGTAGGACTCAACAAACAACCGTGCAGGTCTTTCAGCGCGATTTTTACAAGACTGTTACCAGTTTTTTGCAGGTTTTTATAAGTCAGGGCCTGCGGGTGCGGGTAAGCAGAAACAAACGGCGCGAGGATTGTCCCCGCACCGTTGTAATCGTCTGTGCGATAGTGCAGCTCTAAACCTTCACTCCAGCACTATATCATCGATGAGAACGAGGAAGCAGCCGTTCCCACCTTCGCTCACTGGTGTGCCGGAATAAGGCGGCTGGCAGCGGCAGACACCCGGTGCTGCTTCGACTTCGCCTTCACCGGTGCAAATACCGTCGCCGGGGGGATCACCGCCGGGGGTAGGGCCGACAGGTTCGCAGAACTTGAACTCAATACTGTTCGTCTTACCCCATTCGTCGTTAGCAACGAAGACGAACTTGATGATGCCGTCTTCTGCTTGATCGGCGATGGTGTAAAGATACGATTGCCCATATGTGCTGGGTGCGGCCAGCATCTGGATGCTTGTGCCGGGGGCGGCTTCGGCCTGCGCGACGAAATCTTCAATGGTGTCGGCGTCCAAAAACCACAATATCTGCCCATGAATATCGAGCAGGCGCATCCCGCCGAAATTGTCGTCGGAGAATTGATCGGTGGGGTTCATGTCACGGTCAACGCAGTAAAGCGCATCACCGCCGAAATGATGGATGATGTTCACACGTCCATCATTGGGCAGACCGGGAAACTGATCGGCTGAGACGGCGAACACGCTGATTAAGAGCGCAAAAAGGGTCATGAAGGTTGGGATCAGCCACTTGATCCGAATGCGATAATGACTTGGGTTATTCATGGTAAAACCTTTCAAATTAGATTTCGTCAAACTCGAATTACAATCTGCATTGTAGGAGCGAATGAAAAACGTTTCAGCAAATAAGATACGATTTTTACGAGACCGTTATGAGTTTTTTGCAGGTCTGAGGGGAAATCCGAATCAAAAGGGCGACGCATGCGTCGCCCCTACAGTAGTTATTTGATGCGAAACTAGTTGCCGATCTGGCCGTCACCATCGCAGTCACGGCCCGGGCAGCTTGATCGGTCATGACCGATCAGTCCTACTTGATCGCACTTGGTTGGCGATGCGGTGAAGATGAACTCGAACAGCTTGCCGGTCTCGTCGTTGCCGTTCACTTGGAACTCGCCAGAGGTCAGGCGATACAGGGCAATCGGGCCGTAGATATTCGAGCCTTCGCCCAGCAGCGTGTTCTGAGCGGGAATGCCAACGGTGTCGATAGTATTCTGCGACACGGTGAACGTCACCTCGCCCAAGTGCTGAACGCTGATGCCGCCGTTGTTGCCATACCGATCCGTCGCAAAGCCGAGCGAATCGACGCAGTAGATGGCCGTTCCGCCGAGCGGGGCGACAAGGTTAATACGAAAATCGCCATCCGCGCTCACGACGACGGCACTCATCAACATCATAATAATCACCAAAACCGAAACCAATGATTTCAAACGCATGTTTCGAACTCCATATACGTATGTAGGATTACTTACTCTAGTGTGCCATTCTAGTCGCTTTATGATGACTTGCAAGCATCTTTAGGGATTATTTAGCGCGGCGTGGGCTTCGAGTACGCTGCAACTTATCCACTGTTTCGGCGTATATCAACAATAGAAAGACAGGCACGAACACCGAGAAATTGGGGTGTCTGAGGCAGATGATCCGCACTATAGCTATGTCCAGTGATACAATGACTCATGGCATAAGAACGGATCGTGTGGAGGAAACCCCTATGTCTGTATGGTGGGGGACGCGCAACAACGTCTCGCCGCGCCTGCGTTTAGAAGTAGAAGCGATGCGAGCGGCATTCGACAACACATTCAAGCTGGTCGTTCCGCAGTTTGGGCTGGTGTACTGGGAAGGCGATGTCGAATTGAATTTGGCAACGCTGAGTTCAAGCGAGCATGTGCTTAAGATTCTCTACCCGAACGACTACCCGAATCGTCCGGCAGAGGCTTACGTGCTGCGTCCGCGAATTTACAGCGAAAAGCACCAGTACGAGGACGGGCAGTTGTGCCTGTTCAACCCGAAGGACGGCACACAATACGGCTGGAATCCGAGCCGATCAACCGCCGTGACTGTGGCCGGTTGGGCTGTGCAATGGCTGTACGCTTACTATACGTGGCGGGCAACGGGCGACTGGCCCGGCATCGAGGAACGGGTTGACCCGAATACGCCGCTTCCGAAGCGGCGGCGTTAACCGTTCGGGAATCCGGCCCGGCGAAAGTGAACAAGGCAACAGCACTATGCTAAGTCGATTAAGCAAAGTGGGACGCAGCGTCCCGAATCTGGTGTTGGCGCAGCGGGTCATCGACAAGATGAACGCGGCGGCCAAGCGCTACATCGAAGATGAGACGGGCGAGGCCATGATTGGCCTGCTTGTTCCCGGCAAGAATACGAATGGCATCCCGACGTTGTACGTGCTGGATACGATAGCGCCAGACGAGAGCGCCGTGCGCCAGTTCGCCACTTTCCAGCAGGGTGACGAACGTCAAGACGAGTTGATCTGGTGGCTGCAAGAGAACTGGCAGCACCAGCGCGAGAAGCGCCGCTCGATCATCAACAGCATTCTATCGAACAAATGGGATGAACCCCTGCGCTATCTCGGTGACTGGCACAAACAGCCCGGATACATGATTCAACCGAGCGGCGGTGATCGTATGACGGCACTGCGCTGGGTGGATGACGACAGCAATGGCATGGACTTCTTATTGACGCCCATTGTCACGCTCGATCATCCATCGACGACGGCCAACCCGGACGCGAACACGAACTTTCTGCTCGTGCCGCAGAAGGATGGCACCTCCATGCGTATCGACTTCTGGTACATCGACGACGAACTGCGGATGTTTCTGCCGATTTTGCCGACGGTGTACCCCGACGATCAACTGCCGATTCTGGCACAGTATCCGTGGCATTTGACCGATCAAGCGCGTTTTCAAGATGAATCGGCACGCTTACATGACGACGGTTTGTTTGCCACGCTGATCTTGTGGAACGTCGATGACGATATGCCGCTCGAAATTTGTTTTCTGACGGCCCGTATCGGCGCGGATCGAGTGCTGCTGATCGCTACCGCATGGGATTATCCGAAGCGTGCCCCTTGGGCCCGCGTTGCGCCGTTCGGATCAATGGGCGCGGATGACGACGTGTACGAGATTTTCGAGGAACTTTGGGCGAAATCCGAACCTGTCGCAGACCCACCTGATTGGACGTGGACACCGGACAAACATCTGCTGGATTACATTTACGCGCTTGAAAAGGCGCTTGGTATCGAACGTCCCGCGCCTCCTGTGCTGGTGACGGCCAGTGTCAGCGTTGAGCCTGATGGAGCTTCCGCCGAAAAGACGGAAAATGAAGCCGCTAAATCCAGCGCCATCGAGGAAAAAGGCGCGGTGCAGGACACGGCGGACGTGACAAAAGATGAGGTGTCGTGATGAGTTGGGATCGTGTAGAGCGTTTAATCGGTACGGAAAACTTGACGCGGCTTTCAGGTGTGCGCGTGGGTGTGGTCGGCTTAGGGTCGGGCGGCGGGTTGGTGGCCTTGAGCCTCGCTATGAGCGGAGTCGGTCATTTCGTGCTGGTGGATGACGACATTCTGGAAAGCACCAACATCGTGCGCCACGTCGCAGATTTAAGCTTCCTCGGTCAGCCAAAGGCCGAAGCGGTGGCCGAACTCATTCACCGCCGCAACCCGGAAGCCCAGGTCGATTTGCACGTCGGGCGCATCGAGCAGCATTTGGATGTACTAGATAACGTCGATGTGTTGGTGGTGGGCGTGGATGGCGAGAACGCCAAGTACATCATCAACCAAGCCTGTTTAGAACGTCGGCTGACGGCGGTTTATGCGGGCGTTTATGAGCGCGGCGAAGGCGGCGACGTGGTGGTCATTCAACCCTATGACGGGCCATGTTATGCGTGTTGGGCGGCGGAACTGCGCGAGGGTCTGGCGCTCGGTAAGCCTGACCGCGCTCAGGGAGAAGTCGAGCTGGATTATGGTATGATTGGCCCGGAAGGTACGCTCGAAGCTGAACCGGGATTGTGGCTGCATGTGCTGCGTGTAGCGACGGTTCAAGCCGATCTGGCGCTGAACGAACTGCTGCGCGATACGAATGTTTATCAGACGATGCCAGCTAATACCATCATTCTGGCAAACCGTGAATTGGAAATTATCGACGGACAGGTGAACGCGCCCTATACATCGGTATGGGTGAATATCGAGCGCGACCCACACTGTCTGATTTGCGGCGATAAGATGCAGCGCGATACTTCTGAGGCGAGCGAACGCCTCGGCGACAATGGCTCAGGCGCGCTGTCATTGGATGAGTTGATGAATACCGCAGGATTGAAACTGGACGAGGACTCAGAATAAGATGGATGACAGAACCAATTTCCCGTTTGACGAGAACGGTGCAGAGTTGGATGATACGGCGAACGCCGCAGAACCGACAAATGGGGTTACTCCGCCGCCAGTAGAGACATTGAACGCGGCAATTCCCATGCCGCCACCTGTTGCGCCACCGTCTACGCCACCGCAAGCGCCGCCATCAAACATGCCGGAAGACGACGGATTGCGGATGAACGAGCGTTTGGAACGGCTCGGTGGTGAGCCTGCGCCGACGATCACGCCAGAAGAGTTCGCACGTTTGCAGAAGGCCGGTCAGGTGCATATCGATGCGCGTGGACGGGTTCGCACAGCGCGCCGTAGTGATGCTGAAGCGGGTGTTTCGCTGCGTAAACGCCGAGCATGGTATGGCATCTGACGCGCCTCAGTTGCAGCGCGCATTGGTCGACAGCCTCAAACAGCGCGGCAAGCTGGAAAACCCGCAGATCGAAGCGGCGTTTTTGGCTGTGCCGCGCCACCTCTTTCTGACGGATTTATCACTCGAAGACATTTATTCTGATCGGGCTTTGCCCACAAAGCGTGATAGTACAGGCGCAGTGGTCAGTTCATCCAGCCAACCCAGCATGATGGTGCTGATGCTCAATCAACTGCGCTTGAAACGTGGTGAGCGTGTATTGGAGATCGGCGGCGGTACGGGCTACAACGCGGCGATTATGGCACATATCGTCGGATCAGAGGGGCACATCACAACGGTGGAATTTGACACCGACCTCGCGCAACGAGCGCGTGAAAATTTGCAGCGCGTGGGTATGACCGGAAGCAGTGTCGAGGTGATTGCGGGTGATGGCAGTTTGGGCTATCTGCCGAACGCGCCTTATGACCACATCATCGCTACCGTCGGCATCTGGGATGTGCCGAATACGTGGCTGCAACAGTTGAAACCCGGCGGCTTAATCGTCGCGCCGATCTGGTTGGATGCGCTGCAAATGAGCGCGGCCTTTCGCCGACAAGTAGATGATACTCTGTTTAGCGACGACAACATCCCGTGTGGCTTCATCACCTTACGCGGCGAGGCTGCTGGCCCGCTCTTGCAAAAGCGCGTGGGTAGTTCAGCGCTGTCACTGCTTTCCGGCGATGTAGATAAAATCGACGACATTGCTCTGCATCTGCTTCTTTCGGATGACGCAGGGCAGGGTTATATGGGACTGCCGTTAACTGCCGGGGATTTCTGGCAGGGTTTCATGCCCTATTTGATGCTCAACGAGCCAGCGTGGGCGGTGTTCGTGTTTTACGCCATTGACAGCGAACAGCAGGCTTACGGCATGGATGGACAGGGATTCGCGCTGATCGGCAAAGGGAGCGCTTGTTTCGTACCTTACGAAGGCGCGGGCAACACCTTTTGCTTCGGCGGAGCAGATGCGTTCGTGGCCTTGCAGGAATACGTTTCGGCATGGGATGCTGCTGGGCGCCCGAATAGCGAACGATTACGGCTGCTGCTCACGCCGAAAGATTTGCCTCATCAAGCCGCGTCTATGAATGGGAAAGCCTATCCACGTCACGAGCATATTTTGTACGCTTGGCTGGAAACGGTCTGATGAATAAGACACTCGAATACTATCTCGCACTTCCATATACGATGGAAATTATTCCTGATGAGGATGACGGCGGCTATGTTGTCCGTATTCGAGAACTACCGGGATGTATCACGCAGGCTGATTCTTGGGAACAATTGCAGATAATGATCGAGGATGCCAAGCAGCTCTGGCTCGAAAGCGCTCTCGAACATAGAGACCCGATTCCTGAGCCATCGGGTGTCTTTGCCTAATTTCAATCGCGGCGAATAATGAATCACTCCACGATGATAACCCTAAACGATGTGCGCGCTGCGCTGCAACTGCTGGACTTCGACGCGCAGGCCGCGCAGGCGCTTATGTCTCCGGTGTCGCGGCGCATGTCTCCGCCAGAGGGAACGCAGCCGCGAGAAGCGGGCGTGTTAGTGCTGCTGTATCCCGAAGCTGATGGCCTGCACATCGTCCTCACGCGGCGCACTGATACGCTGCGCGGTCATAGTGGACAGGT
>JACMMD010000429.1 GCA_014379235.1 Anaerolineae bacterium | reverse complement strand
GGACGTGCTGTTGTCATAGTCGATGTAGAACGTCGAAAAGATCATCATCGGTTGGGTGAGGCTGCCACCCGCTATCGCATCGGCTAATGCTTTTTCAGTGACTTCATCCGGTGCAAAGGCGTACACAGGTTCACCCTCATAGTCCAGTTCGGTGTAAACCCAATCTTCGGGATAGCCCATATCCAGATTCCACTCGTCAAAGCGCATCCGGCCTGCGGGCACATTCGCCCGTGTCTCGTCGCTGATGGCGGTGCGACTGCTGCAACCCCAATAACGAATCGGGTCTACATAGTCCGTCAGATCAACGATGTTGGATACATCCGCCGCATCCGGCACAGGCATAAAGTGCGGGTCGAGCGTCATCTGCTCCGGCGAAAGCTGCGCCCGCAGCCGCGTGACATACGGGAAACGCTCCACTAGATCAGACAGCGCCGGATCGACTTCGAGGTACTCATTGTCAGCGAAGGTTTGCGCGAGGGCCGTCGTCGGCTGCGCGTATTCAGTGATGAACGCCTGTCCGTTGTACTGCGTTTGTATCGCATCGCGGGCGGCGAAATACTGCAGATAGGTGGTGTTGTATGAACCATCGTTCCATGCGCGTCCGATGCTGGCCACCTGATTCTGCCCGACGAATGTGCTGAAATCGACCTGTGCATTCGCATAGTTCTGCGCCGCATACTGCTCATCGGCGAAAATCCACAGCACAATCGGCATATCCGGCACAGCGCCGACGGCGATCATTCGCAGCGCCACCATCGGACTGTGATCTTCATAGGTCAGCGAGACCGGCTGAATATCGCCCACTTCCGAATCGGCGCTCAACTTCATAGCGACGAAGTAATTGCCTTCCTCGACATAGGCTTGAATCATCGGCTCCATTTCCGGCGTGACGGTATAGCCATTGTCACGCAGCCACGTGATCATCTCGTCGGGGTCTTCGCTGCCGATAATCGCGTAATCGTATGGCCCGACGCTGCCCATTTCCAGATAACCGCCGCCACCGCCGCGCCCCATGTACAAATACAAATCTTCGCATGAGCTGGCCGGCGTGTTGATTCGCACAGATGTCGCTTCGTCCAGCGCATTGATGACGCTGTTCTCAACCACGTCGATTTCCGGTATCGACGGCACAGGCACAACCCAACTGAAATCCGACGCTTCACCCTCGTAAGAGATGCCCATCATCGCCGTGATTGTGCCATCGCCGTTGACGGTGAAAATCATGCGCTCCGCTGTCTGGTCAATCGCGCCGTTAGCGAACAACCCGCCGCAAGCCAGCGCCACGCCCACCGATACCAGCGCCAAAACCGAAGTCAACGAACTTATCAACAGCCAGCGTTTTATGCGATGTGCTCTCATATGGTTTCCTTAGCGTAGTATGCAATCCCTTACGAAGTTTATATCACGCCAACGATGTGCGCTCAACAAGCGACAGCCCGCCGTTCGCAGTACGCTGCAGCTACGCGACTGCTACGCGACACCGATTTGCCCTGCGCGTGACAGGATGCTAGTGGTAAAATCGCCCGTTCGACATTCGGTAGGGGCACGATGCATCGTGCCCCTACAGCACGATTACTTTGAAAAGACATTACGCATTTGAGTCAGCAATTCGTCAAAGCACCGATCAGAGAACAAGTCGCCAAAATTCCCATCTGGCTGCCGATGGTGGGTGTTTGCCTGTTGGCGTGGCTGATGTTCCTGCACCATCTCGGTGCGCGCAGCATGTGGTACGACGAGTGGATTACATGGTCGTTCGCCAAACAGCCGGACATCTGGGGTTTCGTCAGCCGCTACCCCGAAGGCAGCGGCCATCCGCCGTTACTCTACGCTTATGTGTGGGCATGGGTGCGCTATACGGGCACTCAAGACCTGTTCGTGATGCGCTTGGCGACGTTGTT
>JACMMD010000428.1 GCA_014379235.1 Anaerolineae bacterium | reverse complement strand
CAGGTCATCACCGCCGTGCATCAGAATCACGATTACTCGCATACGTCCGCCAATGCGCGCACGGGCACGGAAGCGCAGCGAAATATGCAGCTTGCCAACGCGGGTTTTTACCGCTCGCTGCAATACGGCATTCACGACGCGACACACATCTTGACCCGTGACGGTATTCAGCCGAATGTGAGCCGCCCTTTGAGCGGTATGGCAAGGCTTATCCGACGGATACGGCTGACCGTGAGAGGCACACTGCTCTCATTCATAGCAACCAGTGATAGGACACAGCGACAACAGTTGATAAAGCAGCCTGAAGCGCTAGGGGAGAACTCGACATTTTGATGGAGTCACTGCCGGACGTTTCAATTATTGGCTTAGGCAAGCTCGGTGCGCCGATGCTGGCTTGCTTCGCCGCGAAAGGTTTCAAGGTTACAGGCGTCGATGTCATGCCTGAGCGCGTTGAAACCATCAATCGAGGGGTTGCGCCCGTATATGAGACGGGTTTACAAGAACTGCTAACGGCGGCGCAGGGCCGCTATCGTGCGACAACGGACATCATAGCCGCAGTCGCACAATCGTCGGTGACGTTCGTGATCGTGCCGACACCAAGCCTGCCCGATGGCACGTTCTCGCTCGAATATTCGCTGCCTGCCTTCGAGACCATTGGCCAAGCCCTGCGCGAAAAAGATGATTTTCATCTGGTGGTCATGACCAGCACAGTTATGCCGGGAGCAACCGACAGCGCCATCAAAACCACGCTCGAAACAGCCAGTGGCAAGCGCGTAGGCGTGGATTTCGGCCTGTGCTACAGCCCCGAATTTATCGCGCTTGGCAGTGTGATAGACGATTTCCTGAACCCCGACTTCATCCTGATCGGTGAATCCGATGCTCGCTCCGGCGATATGCTGGCGCAGATTTACGCGACGGTCTGCGACAACAATCCGCCCGCGCAGCGCATGAGCTTCGTCAACGCGGAACTGACCAAGATCGCGGTCAATACGTTTATCACCACCAAAATCACATTCGCCAATATGCTGGCGCGAATGTGCGAAAATCTGCCCGAATCGAACGTCGATGTGGTGACAGCGGCGCTCGGTATGGATACGCGCATCGGCAGCAAATATCTAACGGGAGCAATTGGCTATGGTGGGCCCTGTTTCCCGCGTGATAATGTTGCTTTCGCGGCGCTGGCGCGTGAAATCGGCAGTCCGGCGACGCTGGCCGAAGCCACCGATCAATTCAACCGGCTCGAAATTAGCCGCCTGACTGATCTCATCAAAGCCAAGCGGCCCGACAATGGTGTTATCGGCATTCTGGGACTCTCGTATAAGCCCAACACCGACGTTATCGAAGAAGCTCAAGGGCTGCTGCTGGCGAAGTCGCTGGCGGGTGAAGCTATTCCCGTGATTGTGTACGATCCGGCGGCGCTGGATAATGCGCGGCGGGCGCTTGGCACGTCGGTTCAATATGCCGACACACTAGAGACTGTATTGCAAGCAGCGGATGTCGTCGTGGTGGTGACTGCGTGGGAG
Source organism: Anaerolineae bacterium (assembly GCA_014379235.1). GTDB lineage: Bacteria > Chloroflexota > Anaerolineae > Aggregatilineales > Phototrophicaceae > JACMMD01. The sequence goes on along the minus strand of JACMMD010000428.1, from coordinate 5,546 downwards.
CAGTTCAAGCGTATCGACCTAGAAATGCTGGCCCACAATGCGCCCAGCGTCAGCGTCCTCATCGACTGTTGGCGGATGCTCGACGGTGAGGCGCTTGGCGCGGTTTTGGAATATGTTCCGCTTGGGGTTGGCGCTGGCAAACCGCAGTTCCAATCGCTGACCGAAGGTTCGAGGCTTTAAGGTGAATAACCAATCTATGTCACAAAAACGAGTGTTGGTCACAGGCGCGGGCGGTTTTATTGGCAGCCATCTCGTAACCTATCTAAAGCAGCAAGGCTATTGGGTGCGGGGCGCAGACCTCAAATATCCCGAATATACTCCAACGGATGCCGACGAATTCGAGATTTTGGATTTGCGCCGTTGGGAAAACTGCTTGCAGGCGACTCAAGGCGTCGAAGAGGTCTATTCGCTCGCGGCAGACATGGGCGGCATGGGCTTTATCTCGCGCTATCACGCCCAAATCTTGCATAACAACATCCTTATCAGCACGCACGTCTTAGACGCGGCGCGTGAAAACGGCGCGAAGCGGCTGTTGTTCACATCGTCGGCCTGCGTGTATCCACTTCATAAGCAGCAAAACGCTGACGTAACGCCGCTCAAAGAAGAGGACGCATATCCGGCGTTTCCCGAAGACGAATACGGTTGGGAAAAGCTGGTCACGGAGCGGTTGTATACTCGCTACCGTGAAGAATACGGCCTCGAAACGCGCATCGTGCGTTTTCACAACATCTTCGGCCCGATGGGGACGTGGGACGGTGGCCGCGAAAAAGCGCCCGCCGCAGTCTCGCGCAAGGTAGCCATGGCCAAGCTGACGGGCAATCCCGAAGTCGAAGTGTGGGGCGATGGCGAACAAACGCGCTCATTTTGCTACATCGACGACTGTGTGGTGGGGATGCACAAGCTCATGCGCTCCGATTATGCCGAGCCGTTGAACCTTGGCCAAGATCGTTTGGTGACCATCAATCAACTGGTGGATATGGTCGCCAGCATTGCCGGGATTGAAGTCGTCAAGAAACATATTGCGGGGCCGCAGGGTGTACGCGGGCGCAATTCGGATAATTCCCGTTTGCGCGCTGTCCTTGATTGGGAGCCGCAGATTTCGCTCGAAGACGGCATGACGCACACCTACAACTGGATTGAAGAGCAACTGCGCGTCCGGTTAGCGCAGGCGCAAAAGGTCGGGTAAGGCGGACATTTGTAGGGGCGCTTCGCGAAGCGCCCCTACGGTTGATCCCGTTTACTGCGATCCGTGACTTCGGACAAGGCGAAGTGCAGCACCGTGTTTTGCTCCGCGACGAGGCCGATGAGGAACGTAATCAGGCTGGCCAGCAGCAGCAGCGCGGCCATGTTGCTAAAGCGCGTGAGGAAGATCAGCAGATAAGCGCTGTAGCCAATGCCGACGATGCCGAGCGCGAGGCTCACAGGCAAGAAGATTTTGATCGGCGTAAACAAAACGCCCAAGCGCGTGATCGTCAGCAGGAACAGCAGCCCATCACGCACGGGGCGAATCTTGCTTACGCCGCTGCCGCTGCGCGCCGGAGATGTGAACGGCTCGTAGCGCACTCGAAAGCCGGAGCGGAACATTACGATGGTGATAGTTGACGGATACGAGAAGCCGTTGGGCAGTAGGTAAACGAAGCGCTTGAGGACGCTGGCCCTCAGAACCCGAAAGCCTGACGTTAAATCCGGTATAGGGTGGCCGACGAGGTAGCTCACATAGAAGTTGAACAGCTTGTTGGCTATGCGCCGATGCAGCAGGGTTTGAGAAGCGCTGGCCCGTTCACCCACTACCATGTCATAATCGGCCAGCAGCGCCAGCAGCTTCGGTAAGTCGGCGGGGGGATGCTGCCCGTCACCATCCATCAGCACGATGATGTCACCAGTGGCGGCGCGAATTCCGGCTTTGACCGCCGCGCCGTTGCCGATATTATACGGATGGCGAATCACCTGCGCGCCGTTCTGCGCCGCCACATCTGACGTTCGATCTTGTGACCCATCATCAATCACGATCAGGTCAGTGAAACCGAGCGCTTTCAGTTCGTGCAGAACGGGGCCTATCGTTTGTTCTTCGTTGAAAGCGGGAATGACGATAGAAACTTGAGAATGGTTTTGGGGCAAATCGGATTGAATTGTCTGCAAGTTGGCCTACTCATTAGACAAAAAATGGCCGAACGATTGGCCGACTCGCATTATACCCAACAAGACCTAGTGGACAAAGATCGGTTGTGATGCGCGGCTCTGTTTTGAATAACCTTCGCGGGGCTAACCGTTCGCGCTACCTACTGGCGCTGATCGCGCTTTCGGCTGTATTTACGCTGCTGCGAGGCGGGCCGCTGCGGGGAAGTGTGGCCGCGCTGCTGCTGGTCGTGGCCTTTCAACTGGTACTTCCCGGTATTTTGTGGGCGCGCTTGCTTGGCAAATTGTCGGGCACACATCCGGTCACGCGCATGGTATGGGTGCTGGCCTGCGGCTTGAGTTTCACTGTGTGCTTTGGGGCGTTGGCCCGACTGCTGCATATGCCGATCACAACGTATCTGGTGCTGCTGCATGTGCTGATGGCCGTCTTGGCGCTGTGGCCCAAAGCGTACTATCCCCCTGAAACCGAATGGCGTATGCACTGGCGCAGTCTGCCGTTTTATTTGCTGCTGGCGTTGTGCTGTGGCGCAGCGCTGTTCGTGGGTTATGAGCGCAGCCGCATTCGCTTCGACTACTACGAAGACCAGACCGTTTTCATCGAACAGGCCAATTGGCTGGCTAACGCCCCTGACGATCCCGGCTTACGTTCGCGTAGAGTCGGCGTTCAAGTGGGCGATCCTCGCGCTGACAGCGACGGTTGGACGTATACCCACGCCGTGTGGGATTGGACGAGCGGCGTTCCGGCTGCTGACATCATCTGGCATGGGCTGACACCGCTGCTGGTGTGGACGATTCCGCTGGTGACTTTCGCGCTGGCGTTTGAACTGACTCGGCGCGAGGATATGGCGACATGGAGCGCGGCGGCGCTGACGATTGTTGCGCTGCTCACGCTCGATAGGTTCGTTTACGTGCCTAACGAACAGGCTTTCGGAGCGTCGGCATTTTTTCAGCTCAACACGCTGCGAACGATGTCACGGGCGTTAATGCTGCCGATTGTGCTGTTCACTGGTCTGGCATTTTTGCGGACGCGGTATAAGCGTGACCTGATCCCGCTTGCATTGGCGGCGCTGGCGCTGGCGAGTATGCACATTCAGCAGTTGATGGTGTTCGGGGTAGTGGCGGCGGCAACTGCGTTTATTGTCGGCTTGGCTCAACCGTCTCGCCGCGACCTTAAGCGCGTGATTCTGGCGCTGGTGGTGCTTAGTTGTCTGGGTGCGCTGGCTTTTGTCCAGCGCCAGCGTTATATGAGTACCGATTTCTACGCCGAAGGTTTAGAGCTTTACATGCAGTCGCGGGGTGTGGGTGCCGCGCCAACATCCTATCTCTATGCCTATCACATGCTCTACGATCTGCCTATTCTTGGCTCGACCTACATCGTCAACCCCGACTACATTTTCTATCACCCCGTGATCGTTGTGGTGGTGACGCTTGGTCTGGCGGCTGTTGTTCGCTGGCGAAAGAGTTTCGCCGCGCAGTATGTGTTCGCGTCTACCGCCGCAGTCGTCGTGCTTTTATTTGTGCCGGGAGTGACGCGCCTCTTTGCCCGCGTGACGTTTGTGCCCGCCGTGCCGGGATTGGCGTTCGGGCTGCCTATCGCGGCAGCGTTCGGCTTGGCTATCACCGTGTTGCATCATTGGCTAGAGCGTGTCCCGATCATCGGCAGGTCGATGCGCTGGCTGATAACGGCTGTTCTGGCGGTGGTTATCTCGGTGCTGCTGCTGGAGCCGATACCGTTTTCCGGTAGTGCGCGAGATCAGATTCGTTCCGCGAATGCAGTCCAATCACTGCGCGCAATGCTGCCCGCCGATCAACAGCTTTTGGACAGCCTGAACACGCACTTGCCCGCCGATCAACGCAGCATCCTAATCGCGCCGAATCGGGTCGCCAACTTCATCGTGGAAAGCGTTCCGCATACGCTCGTCACAGGCGGGCGCGGCTCGAATACCAACGTGACTTTTGTGCCGACGCTGCGCTTCTATGGCAACACTGAGTTCGGCGCGCCCTTTCTAGACAGTGTGGACGTGGCGTTCATCAATCAGTGGAACGTCAGCCACATCGTCATGGAAGCCGACGATATGCGCCTGCCGCAGCTACTTTTGCAGCCCGAACGCTTTGAACTGCTGGATATGCCAGCGGGTTATTGGGTGTTCGCTGTGCAATCGCCGCTTGCTGATATGGATGTCGATGCGCGCTTTGCTGAGATGAACGCGCTCTACGCTCAACTGAGCAATCCGCGTTGGGATTTCGGGGACTTTCGCCTCGAACGTGAAGCGAACGCGGAAGCGTGGCAGGACATCACTGCTGCATGGGAAACGGCACTCGAACAGTCACCCGACAATGACGCCGTGCGTTATGGACTGGTGTTCAGTTCTCTCATGATGGCCGACGATGAACGCGCTCTACCCATGTGGCGAGAACTTCATGAGCGTCATCCGCAGGTGACACTGTTCACCGATGCGCTGGCTTATACGTTGGCGCGGCTTGGGTCAGGTGATGAAGCGGTGGCGATACTATCAACTGCACTGAGTGATACTGCTCCGTCCGTGCGGGTAATGGCAGCCAATGCGCTGCTCACCGAAACCTTTTTTCACCTTTTGAACGACACGCATATTGAAGCGGCGTTGAACGTGACTCGCAGCGATACTGACGTATGGGAACAGTTAGCCGTTTACAGCGCACCGACTCAAACACGCGAACGGGCCGCACTGCTGTTGAGCGTTGCTCGCTCTGATGTGGCGGCGGAGTGGCTGTCGCAACTGCCAGCGATTGAAGTGATTCCAGAAGACATCGTGGCGCAGGCGATGATCGCTCTCTCCGGCGGTGATGTTGAACAAGCACTGGCTAGTTTGCGGCCAGCGACGGACAAGGATTGGTTTGCAGCAGCGTCTCATACGTATCCTGATCGCTGGCAGAACAATGCTGCGGCGCAAACTTACTCGCTCTTGTTGGGCGATATTGCCGTTCGAGAAGGGCGCTATTCGGATGCGATCAGGGATTATCAGACGGCGATAGAGAATGGTTCGATCTGGGCGGGACGCTATTTTCTAGCACAAGCATATGAGGCGAACGGACAATCGGCGGCGGCGCAAACCCTTCGTGATGAACTGGACGCGGAGTGGTCAGCGCAGCACGATACACCACTTCCAGAATGGGTTTCGCTGCTGGCAGTCGCTGACGAGCGAACACTCTACGTCATCGAGCCGCAAATCACACAGGATGATGACGCGCATCGGCTGACACTGGCGGCGATTTTCGGCAGTGTGCATTCTCGCGCCTTGCCTGTGGAATACTGGCGCGTTCAACTCGTCAGCCCCGATGCCGCGACTCAATATGCAGCGGTGGATACGCCCTCCGTATTCGTCGATGGCGCGCTGACACGGGCGACGATCTCGCTTGATCTGCCGCCGGAT